>NZ_JBEZDS010000037.1:0-125174 GCF_040648435.1 Dactylosporangium sp. NPDC049140
ATCTGGTGTCCAGTTGATGGTCGCTGTGCCGTCGGGCCCGACTGGCGCGGTCTGCGTCGTCGTCTCGAAGTCGAACGAGTAGGCGAACTGCGTGCCACCGGGCACCTTTGCGGTGAACGTGAAGGAGCCGCTGACGCCGGCTCCGCCCGCCTCGGCGCTCTCTGGGTAGTCCGTCGAGCTGACCGTCGGCGTCGTGTCGAAGTAGAAGTAGCTTTGGCTTGCCGGGGACACCCAACCGTTCGACCCCGTGCTGGTGACCATGCGAACCGGCACGACTGGCATCTACTACGGAGCCGATGGCTGGCTCGACTACTCCATGTGCATGCTGCGCACCACACGGCTCAACGGCTACTACCGCGACCCGATACTGCTGCAGGTCCGGCACTCCAGTGGCGCGGGTGAACGTGTCGAGGACCCGTGGTTCACCGGCTATGAGACAACTCCCCGCTGGCTGCGGCTGCAGCGACGTGGCGTCGGCATGCGCAGTATCGATCGCGGCTTCGCGCTTGATGTTCCCGACGGGGAGGCATTGCGCGCAAAGCTAGCGGACATCTTCGACCGGCATGGGGTCGTGCACACCGCGGACGGGGTCGACATGCTTCCGATCCCCCGGCAGGAAGGCGCCGGCGGCCTCGACGCTATCGACCGCGTGGTCGCCGGAGCGTCATTGCTGCGCGACCTGGTACAGGCCGGCCTGTAGATGTCAGGATGGCTGAGGCGCGTGTCAGCGTAGGTTCAGGGTTCGCGTCCCTAGCGGCCCACCATCTGACCGGCACGTCCCCTGTGGACGGTGGTTACCGCCGTGCGGTTTTTGTCGGCCGCGACGCTCTCGGCGCTGTTGGGTGGCTCGGGCGGGGCAGTGGCAGGTCGGATACATCGCAGTCGCTGTTATGGTGCCGAGCCACCCGCAGATGTCTGTCCCATCGACACATCCGCCAAGCCGCGGGCGCATGATGCAACACCGACTGAATGGCGTACCCCGTTCGCAGATGGGGGGCGGCGGCGGTGCCGTCGCCTCCCATCTGCATGGGGTTCGCCCTTACCGTGCGGTCGGGTGGATCGTATGTGGCGTGGCGGCCGATGCCGGCGCCGCGGCGGGTGCGGCGGTGTTGGTGCCGCCGGTGACCGGCAGGCCGCCGGTCGGGACGAACATGCCGAGGTGGAGCGTGCTGCCGGTGGGGGCGGTGGCGATCGGCAGGACCGGGTAGGCGTTGCCGCCCGGACGCACCGAGGTGGAGATGTAGTCGCCGAACATGCGGCCCTGCGACGTGTTCGGGATCCACGACAGGTTCATCGGGCCGGCCAGCTGGGTCGAGCCGCTCCAGCTGGCGCCGCCGTTCGTGGAGGAGATGTAGCCGGTGCTGAGCTGGCAGGTCGCGGCGGTGCATGAGGTGTTCGGGTAGAAGTAGTACGTCAGCCCGATCCGCGCCGATGCGCCGGAGGTGGAGACGTCGACGCCGATGCCGGGGATGAAGTGGTCGACGGTGCTGCTGGTCGCGTCGATCGGCACGCGGGTCGGCGCGGCCCAGGTCGTTTCGCTGGTCGACTTGGCCAGGACGATGTCGTTGGCCGGGCAGCCGGAGCGGAAGCGGCAGTCGGACCAGGTGACGTACACGGTGCCGGCCCCGTCGACCTCGGCCGAGGGCAGCGTCTCCTCGCGCAGCCCGCCGGCCACGGTGTGGTGGCTGATCGTGGACACCTGTACGGTCGAGTTCCAGGACGCGCCGCCGTTGGTGGAGCGGAACGAGCGGATCGTGTCCGACAGCCCCAGGTAGGGCACGAGGACGTGGCCGTTGGGCAGCACGACCGGCTGGCCGCCGAGGCCGGTGTGGGTGCCGCCGGGGGCGAGCGCGGCGCCCCAGGTCGCGCCGCCGTCGGTCGAGGTCTTCATCCGGATCGAGTCGCCGGAGCTGGTGATGTCGTACTCGGTGTAGCAGTTGCCGTAGAACGGGCTGGCCGCGGTGTTGTCGCAGACGATCCAGTTCTTGTCCAGCGAGCCGGTGGCGGTGGTGACCGGGCTGGACCAGGTCAGACCGCCGTCGGTGGAGCGGCTGGTGAGCACGTTGACCGCGGAGCCGCTGATGCCGAGGCTGGAGATCAGCCAGACGTTGTGCTTCGCGTCGTAGGCGACCGAGGCGTCGCTGGCCTGGCCGTAGGTGCCGCCGCCGTTGGTGGTGATGCCGGGCAGGAAGCCCTTGGTCCAGGTCGCGCCGCCGTCGCTGGAGCGGGCCCAGCCGATGTTGGAGGCGCCGCCGCCGGAGACCCGGCCGACCTGGAACGCCGAGACGATGGTGCTGCCGAACGCGAACGTGTCCGGCTCGACCTCGCTCTGGTGCTGCGCCTGAGTGTCGGTGTACGGGTCGGTGCTGACCTGGGTGAACGCGACGTTGGCCGCGGCCGGGGCGGTGCCGAGCAGCAGTGCGGCGAGGGTGGCCACACCCGTGGTGAGGGCGCCGACAGGGACCGTGCGTAGGAGGGTGCGTGGATGCATGGTGACATCGCCTCTCCGGGAGTGCGACGGCGAGGGTTTCACCGTCGCCAATCCCGTTGGTATCAGAACCACCATCCAGAATAAATAGACAACTGTAGATTTATTGTGGGTTTTGGCTGTGGCCGGTTCGTCCGGCCACAGACCGGGGTGTCGTCCGGCTAGGGGTTGATCTCGACGTTGGTGAAGATGTCGGTCTCGCCGATGCCGGTCTGCGCGATGGCACTGTCCCGCCCGTCCGTCCACACCGGGTAGACGGCCTTGGTGCTGGCGGCGAGGCCGTTGTAGTCGCCGATGAACGCGCCGCTTCCGAGGAAGCCCAGGTTCGGGTCCCAGTCCTTGGTGCTGATCTTCGCGCTGGTGAAGCTGGCCGCGTTGTTGCCCGATACCGCCTGCCAGGTGTTGATCCGGACATTGGCGGGGTCCTGGCGCCGGTCGAACCAGATCGCATAGAACCGGCCGTTCTCATCGGAGGCGGCCCAGGGCAGGAACTGGTCGTTGCGGGCGGGTGTGCCGTTCGCGCCGGTCGACAGGAATGCCGAGTCGGACCAGTGCAGCCCGCCGTCGGCGGAGGTCTGGTAGGAGATGTCGGCGGCGGACAGTGGGCGGTTGATGTTGTTCTGGTAGACGTACAGCAGGGTGCCGGTCCGTGGGCTGTAGGCCAGCGACACGGTGTTGGGTGCGCGGAAGGCGGTCGGCGGCAGGGTGTCGTCGCGGGCGTCGTCGAGGAAGTCGGCGTATTGCCCGGGCTTATCGATCTGGACCGGCTGCGGCAGGAACGTCGCGCCGCCGTCGGTGGACTTCTGGAACAGCAGGTGCGGGTCGTAGGAGGCGTTGCACTCTTCGGAGACGAAGCCGATGTCGAGTGCGCCGTTCTGTTCTACGACCGGGACGCTGAACTGGTTCGCCGACAGGCCAGTGCCGTCGCCGCCCGGGTTGTCGGGCTGAATGGCGGTGTGCGCCCACGTGGTCAGGGCCGGGTTCTCGGTCGGGATTGTGTCGGTGTACGACAGCTGCAGCGGGCAGTAGTCGCTGAACCCGTCGGGCTGCAGGTGGAACTTCGTGTACGTGACGTAGAGCCGGCCGTAGTGCGGGCTGGTCGGCGTGTTGTCGACGGCGATGAGTTCCTTGTCGTTGAAGATCGACTCGTCGACGGTGCCGGTGGTGTAGTCGTAGTTCGACGCGGCGCGGGCGGCCTGCCGGCCGGGGGTCCAGGTCTGGCCGTTGTCGACCGACTTGTAGACCTGGATCTCGGAGTAGGCCTGCGACCGGAAGAAGCACAGCTGCGACAGGTAGAACGCACCGTCGCGGCGGCTGTAGGCGACGCCCGGGTCGCCGCCGTTGCAGAAGTCACCGGTACCGCGGAACTGCGGCGTGATGCGGGTGCTGGCCCAGTGCTTGCCGCCGTCGGTGGTCCGCATGACCACCACGCCGCCGCTGACATAGTCGTTCGCGGCGGCGACCGCGATCAGCGGGTGGTTGACGTTGTAGGCGACCGCGGTCTCGTTCTGCGGCAGCGGCGGGTTGCTGTCGTCGTTCATCTGCACGTTGCCGCCGGCGGCCTTGGGTGCGGCGACGTAGCCGCCGGCGTTGGCCTGTGTTGCGGCCCGTGAGTTGGCCGCGGCGGCGCCGGCTCCGGAGGCGGCGTACATGGCTCGGACGCCGTTGGAGATCCCGCCGGGGTACTGCTTGATGTGGCTGATCCACCGCGGTTCGCTCGCCGCGTTTGCCGTTGTGGGAGCGACCAGTGCGCCGGCGACCAAGGCCAGTGCGGCCACCGTGGGAACAGTTCGTCGCATGACACCTCCATGCAGGCAGAAGGCTCAAGCTGACCTGCATTGCTTCGCCATCGTGCCAGTGCCGGTGAAGTCACAGGCCGTGCTCAAGATGACGAATTGACGCTAACCCTCGTCGATGCCAGCGGAACCCTTGCCGTTACCCGACGTACGTGGGTCAGCGCAGGCCGTTGTCCAGCCGCATGGTGATGGAGGTGTAGTGCCCGGCGGCCACGGTGACCGGCAGGTTCGTCGGCCGGCGGGCCGGGCCGCCGCCAATGAGGACCGGGCGTAGCAGGTAGCTGCCGGCGGGTACGGCCACCGTGAAGTGCCCTTGGGCGTCGGTGTCGACCGTGGCGACGACCGCCTGGGCAGTCGCGTTCAGCACCGTGAGCCGGGCCTGGACCGGCGTCGGCGTGCACGGCGGGTCGGCCCTATCGACCGGGCAGGCGATCATGACAGTCTGCCCGGCGATCCCCGTACCGGCCGGGACGCTGCGGGATGGGCCCGGCGCGGCCGTGCTCGTGGGCGGCCCACTGGTCGGTGGCTGCGCGGTCGACGGGACGGCGGACGGCGGAGCGTAGGTAATCGTCCGGGCCGTCGCCGGTTGTCCCGTGTCGTGCGAATCGGAAGCGCATGCACTCGGCGCGGCGACCAGGAGCGCCGCGGCAAGCAGGGCGAACAGTGTCCGAGGCATGACGATGTGATGCTACCGCCGCCGCAACGGTTCCGCCGGTGTGCCCGGACGTTCACAGTATGGCGAATTGCGAATATCGCTATGTCATCTGGCCTCATATGCGCCCATCGCGTTGTGTCATCTCGTTGCGACCGGCGGGAACGACTATCTTTCGGATGACGGGTCGACCGGCCGTGGCCGTGTCGCTGCAGGGATCGTCGAGGAGCACAGATGACGACGCCGTCAGCGGACCGCTTCGAGCAGGTCAGCATGCTGTTCCGGGCGTTGGCGGCGCCGGTGCGCCTGGCCATCGTGGAGTTGCTCGTCCTGCATTACGAGCTGCAGGTGCATGAGATCGTGGCGGCCGTCGGCGTCACCCAGGCGCTGATCTCCCAGCATCTACGGGTCCTGCGCCAAGCCCGGCTCGTCGTCCGGATTCAGGACGGCCGGCGGGTCACCTACCGGCTGCGCAGCGCCGACCTGAGCAGTGTGGTCGGCGCCGGCCTGGCGTACTACGACGAGCCGTCATGACGACGCCGGCGGTCGCCCTGCGCGAGTTCAAAGACCTGCTCTACGGGCTGTACGTCGCCGCCGGCCGGCCCCCGTTCAGCAAGATCGCCGACGATGCCGGTCGCATCGCCGGCGAACTCGGCGCCGCACGCGGCCCGTCCCCGGTCACCGTCGGGGCGATCCTGAGCGGGCACACCGGCCTACCCGGCGAGGAGTACGCGGTCATGGTCGGTGTGGCGCTGGGCCTCCGTACCGACCGTGATCCGGCCACCGTCGGCGAGCAGGTCCGCGCCGCTTGGCGCACCGCGCACGACGCCTCGCGCGGGTCGTTCGGCCGGCGCCTGGGCGTATCCGTCGGTGCCGCGGATCCGTTCGCGTTCGGCGTGCACCGCGCGACTCGGCCGGGGCGGGAACGGCTGCCGCCGTACGTCCGGCGCCCGCACGACGACGTCGTGGCCGGGATCGTCGCCGCGGCCCGCGCCGGTGCCAGCCGGGTCCTGGCGCTCGTCGGGCGGCCGGGCGCGGGCCGCAGCCGGGCAGCGTGGGAGGCCATCCGGGCGCTGCCGAGCCTCTGGCGGATCTGGCAACCCGCCGACGGGGCGTCGGCCACCGACATCACCACCGCGCTGAGCGACGCGGGGCCGTACACGATCGTCTGGCTCACCGACGCCGCGCACCTACTGGAACCCGATCCCCCGCTCGCCGAGGCGCCGGTCGTCACCGCGCTACGCGCGCTGCTCGACGATCCGGCCCGCGCGCCGGTACTCGTGGTACTCACGCTCTGGCCGCAGCAGTGGACGACGCTCACCGCGCGGCCACTGGCCGACGAACTGGATGTCCACGCCGACACGAGATCGCTGTTGTACGGCAACGACGTCGCCGTACCGGACACGCGCGGTGCCAGGAAGATCTGCGAGGTGCTGCGGCGGTACGACACGGCGCCACCGGCTGCCAGGGCGCTGCTCGACGCCGCCGTCGACGCCCGCCGGTTCGGCTTCCCACCATGGCTGTCCGGCGCGTTCCTGCGGCACGCCGCCGGGGACGGCCGACCGGCCGACGACGTCGCCGCGGCCATCGCGTTCGCCACGGCGACGCCGGCCCTCCTGACCATCCATGGCTCGGATGCATACCGGCTGGTCGAGTGTGTGCACCACGACGTCGCCGCCCGCCGCTGCACCGTGTTTCCGCCAGTCCGGTTCTGGGACGCGGTGACCGCGACCGTGACTGACCCGGGCACGTTGCGCTCACTGGGAGTCCATGCCGAGCGGCGCGGCCGGCTGAACCGGGCCGGGCACATGTACCGCCTGGCGATCGAGCAGGGCGACACCGCCGCCATGGGCCTGCTGGTGCGGCTGCGTGAACGGGCCGGCGATCGAGCCGGCGCCGACCGGCTGGCGATGCTCGCCGGCGACCACGGCGACCACATCGCACTGCGGTGGCTCGCCCTGCGCTGCGACGGCGACGGTGACGCCACGCGGGCCGACACACTGGCCACGGCCGCAGCCGCGCGTGGCGACGCCACCGTGGCCTGTGCGCTCGCCCAGCGGCACCCCGGTTCGGAGCGGGCCGAGGCGCTGTATTGGACCGCCGTGCAGCACGGCGCGCGGCTGGAGGTCGCGGCGCTGGCCGCCATGGCCCAGGATCGCGGCGACCTCGCCACCGCCGAGACGATAGCCCGGCAGGCCGCGGCCACCGGCGACACCACCGCCCTGCAGCGGCTCGCCGACGCCCGCCGCCGGGCCGGTGAGCTGGACGCCGCGGAGCGGCTCGCCGTCGCCGCCGCACAGTACGGCCACCGCTTCGAGCGGCGGCTGCTGGCCGAGGAGCGGCGCCGGTTCGGCCGGCGGCCCGCGGTGGAGTCCTTCCTGCGCCGCGCCGCGGCCACGGTGAGCCCGGGCGACGCGCAGCGCCTGACCGCGCGTGCCGCCACCGATGCGGTCGGGGCCCTGGCGATGGCGTTGCGGCTGGCCAGCCGTAGCCATACCGGACCGCTGCACGCCCTCGCCGTGCTGCGCCAGCAACGTGGCGGCACCAGTGCCGCCACACGGCTGGCCGTGACGGCCGCACGGTACGGCGACCCGTCGGTGCTGGCGGAGATCGCCATGGCGAGGGGCCGCCTCGGCGACATCGCCGGCGCCGTTCAGCTGGCCGAGCGGGCCGCGGAGCTCGGGGACGGCACCGCACTGCGCAAGCTCGCACGGTCGCGGCGCCGAACCGGTGATCACGCGGCGGCCACCCAACTGCTGCGACAAGCCGCCGCACACGGCGACCCCGACGCCATGTTCGACCTCGCCCGGGCCAGGCAGGAGGCCGGCGACCGCTCGGGCGCCGAGGCCGGTTACCGCGACGCTGTACGCGGCGGTGTCTGCGACGCCGCGCACGCCTTGGCCCTGCTGCGGCAGGACACCGACCCGCCCGCCGCCGCCACCTTCGCGCGACGGGCCGCGGATCTCGGCGATCCCACCGCGCTGCGCGACCTCGGTCGCATTCGCGAACTCGCCGGCGATCGGACGGCGGCGGCTGACCTGTACCGGCAGGGCAGCGACCGTGGCGACACCGCGTCGGCCCAGCTGCTCGCCCGGCTGTGGGACAGCGACGACCGGCCCACTGCCGCAGGCCATGCCACGACCGCCGCCGAGCAGGGCGACACCATGCCGATGCGGCAACTCGCCGACCTGTGGGCGGCTGCGGGTCGGCAGTCCGAGGCGGACGAGCTGTACTGGTCGGCGTACGAACACGGCGACGCGGACGTGCTGATGCGGCTGCCGCACATGCGCGCCGAGGAACGGGGTGATCAGGTCGACGCAGACCGGCTCGCACTGCAGGCAGCTGATTGCGGCCGGTATCGTGCGGTGGCCGACCTCGGCGCGGCCCGCGAGCTGACCGGGGACCTCGCCGCCGCGGAACGGCTCTACCTGCAGGCGGCGACCGCCGGCGCCGCTGTCGACCTGCGCAACATGATCCGCCTGCGGCTGTCGTCGACGCTCGACGTCTCCGAGTGCATCCCGGAACTCTACGAGCATGCGTTGCGCAACGGTGTTGCCGGAGCCGGTCTCGCGCTCGCCCGGGTGCGCCTCGCGCGCGGCGCCGTCGGCGAGGCGGCGGCCTTGTGCCGGCGGGCGGCCGACCGGGGTGAACCGGGGGCGGTGGCGGAGCTGGCCCGCCTCCACCGCCGCACCGCAGACGGCGCGGCCGCCGCCCTGATCGACCGATACGGCCTGCAGGACGACGGCCGCGCCGCCAATTCGTTCCGTTGGTGAAGTGGTGCCGATGGTTACGGTTTGATCAGGCTGATCCGGGTGCCCCAGTTGGCCAGCGCGGTGCGGGTGCCGCCGCAGCTGCCGAACGGCGTCGCCTCGTACTGGGCGAGGGTGCAGGTCTGGCCGATGTACTCGCTGGCGATCCAGATGTTGTTGCCGTCCACGGCGGTCGCGCCGTAGTCGCCCCACCGCGGGCGCGGCGGGTCGTTGAAGGCGCGGTAGCCGCTGAAGCCGTCCTGCGGGCCCAGGCCCGCCTTGGCCAGGTAGATCGTGCCGGCGCCGGTGCGGCCGTCGAACGCGGAGTACGCCGCCGACGGGAAGTAGCCGTCGCCGACCAGAGTGAACGCCATGACGCCCTTGCCGGCCGCATTGACGCCGATGGCCGGGTACGTCAGGTTGTTGCCCGCGAGGCCCAGCTGGCCCTGGGCGGCGAGGTCGGCCCGCACGGAGCTGCCGCGCAGCGACGGGCGCACGATGTACCAGCCGATGCCGGCCTTCGTAGCGCCGCCGACGCTCACCGCGGTGTCGAGCGCGCCGTAGAGCTTGCCGCCGGCGTAGGTGACCTGCTGCATGCGGGTGTCGTTGCTGTCCAGCGGCGAGAGGGCCTCGGGCTTGAACGGGTCCGGCGCGCCGAGGATGAACGTGGCGCACGGGTCGTCGTTGAGGCACTCGCGCAGCGGCGCCGGCCCGGACTTCTGGTTCGCCGCGGGCGGCAGCGAGTACCGCTGCACCCCGACCCGGGTGTTGCTCAGCCCGAGGCTGGGCGATGCGGAGTCGAGGGACCAGCTGTTGGTCAGCGCCCAGGTCACGATGCTGTCCGACACGTAGTCCTTGGTGCCGGTCGCCTCCTCGGCCGCGTTGGAGGACAGGAAGAACTCCGTGCCGCCCTGCGCGTAGGAGTAGTCCGCGACCGTCGGGGACTGGGCCGGCCAGACGGTGAAGCCGTTGCGCCCGCGGTCGGCGCCGGGGGTGTCGAGCTCGGTGACGAGCACGTCCGCGTCGCCGCGGGCCAGGGCCCGCTTGGAGAACGCGTAGATCTGCGCGCTGTTGTACTCGGTGCCGAAGAACGAGTACTCGTTGGTGGTGATGTAGAAACCGAACGCGTCGACGCCGATGTGCGGGTAGTCGCCGATACAAGGGCAGTGCGGGTGCACCGGGGTGCCGTTGCTGCCGTCGTCGGTGACGTCGAGCCGGTAGATGTTCCAGGTGCCGGTCGGGTCGGACGCCACCGCGATGTCGAGGTGGTTGCCGCCGGTGAGCTCGCCGTCCGCGGTCTGGTCGAGGGTGAGCACGACGAGGAAGAACTTGTGGGTGCTCGGGTCGAACAGGCAGACCGGGTCGGTGAGCTCGGGGCCGAAGACGCCGGTCGTGCGGTCGATCACCGGCGGGTAGCCGAAGAACGTGTTCAGGTCCACCACGCCGGTCTGGCCGGTGCCGTCAGCGTTGTAGACCCGGAACGCGTCGTTGACCGCCTCCACGACGTGGCCGCCGCCCGCGCACAGGGCCTGGTCGGGCGGCTCGAGGGTGAACTGGTTGCCGTTGTTGGCGGTGCGCTGCTGCCGCTGGGTGAGCCCGTCGAAACTGGTCACCAGCTGCGGACCGTTGCGGATGACCCCGCCGGTCAGCGACGCGCCGGACGGGCTCGCGGCGCGCGCCGGCGCCAGGCTGCGGTGCGGGCCGGCGGGCCGCTTCGCGGTGCGGGCCAGGCCCGCGGCCTCGGGCCCGGCGTCGCGGGGGATCTCGGTGTTGATCGAGGCCGGCTCGCCGGTGCCGGTCCCGGTGACCTTGTAGGAGCCGGTGCCGACCTTCTGCACGTGCCGGGTATTGGCGGCGGAGGCGGCTGATGCGCTGCCTGGCAGAGTGAGCGAGCCGAGGACGGTGGCCAGTGCCGCCGCCGCGACCACACTGCGTCGTGTGGACATGGGTCTCCGTTCGTCAGCGGAATGGAGGTTGCCAACGACCCAATGCGCCCGGTGTCCCGATCGGGACCAAGGTCGGCGATGGGCCAAGCGCCAGTCTTGACCCGGACCCGGCGTTTGGAAAGCATCAATACGAAACCCGTCACTTTGATCACTACAAATGTGCTATGCCCGCAAATCCCGTACCCTCTGCATGAGGAACCATCCAGCGATACGTGACAGTGTCGATTCGTGGGCGCCTCCTACCCTTTCCTTCACCCTGCATCCGCCGCTTCTTGATCTGCACGCTTTGATATTGGCGGGCCGCTGGATGAACGATCAGCCGTGCATGCGCCGGCGAGTCCTGACCGGCGCCTCGGTTTGGGAGGGAGCGGGCCTTGCCGCCTGCACTGCCGCCAACTAGGCATCGACGTGTCCTCATCGTCGCGGGGTTGTCCGCGATCGCGCTCACCGTGGCCGGCGCGCCGGCCGGCGCCGCACCGGGCAAGCCGCGCCCGGCCCGCGCGGGCGACCTGGCCGCCACCGGCCACCGCACTGCGAAGGGCGCCTCGACGTTCTCGGCCAAGGCGGCCGGGGAGGACGAGGAAGAGGGCTCCAGCGACATCATGGAGCAGGCCGACCAGTGGAACGAGGCCCGCAGCTCGCCGGGCGTCGTCGCGCCCGGCGCCTACTCCGCCGCGTGGGCGCAGCTGCAGTCGCTGCCGCACACCGGCGGGCGCTGGGTCGACGAGACGGGGCTGCCGTACAACGCCGACGACCCGCGCTACCGCGACATCAACTCCAACTCCTCCGGCGGCGCCGGCAACGTGACCGGCCGGATCACCGGCCTGGCCGCCGACGACCACGGCTACGTGTACGCCGGCTCGGCCAACGGCGGCGTGTGGCGCTCGTCCACGGGCGGCGGCAACTGGCATCCGATCTCGGACAAGCTGCCGTCTCCGGCCACCGGCGACCTGCGCCTCGACGGCAAGGGCCGGCTCTGGTACGCCACCGGCGAGGCCAACACCAGCGCGACCAGCTTCGTCGGCGCCGGCGTGTTCGTGCTCGGCGACCCCCGCCACGGCGAGTTCAGCGCGAGCAGCCGGGTCGGCGGCACCGAGCTGGAGAGTACGACGATCCGGGCGCTGCGCTTCGGCGGCGACAAGGTCTGGGCGGCGACCAGCCGCGGCGTGTGGACCCACTCCACCACCAACCTGTCCGGCCCGTGGAAGCTCGAGTTCGCCCCCAACCCGGACTACCTGCCGGGCGGGTCGAAGGCCGGCGACGCGAGCGCGCCGTACAAGAACATCGCTAACGACGTCGCCATCGACCCCAAGGACCCGTCGAAGGTCATCCTGGCGATCGGCTGGCGCAGCGGCGACGACTACAACGGCTTCTACACCAAGGTGGGCGGCGCCTGGCAGCGGACCACCCTCGCCGGTGACATCGCCAGCGACCCGGACAACGTCGGTGCGGTCACCTTCGCCGCGTCCGCGGACGGCTCGAAGTACTACGCGATCGAGCAGTCGCCCGAGCAGCTCAACACCAACCCGGACAGTGGCCTGGGTGGTATCTACGCCTCGGACTCGGGCTCGCCGTTCGGCCCGTGGAAGCTCGTAGCGGACTACCACAAGCTGGCCGCGTCGGGCTCGGCGAACACCTCGCCGGGGTACATGCCGGGCATCCAGGCCTGGTACAACCAGTTCCTGCAGGTCGACCCGAAGGACCCCAAGCACGTGTACCTGGGCTTGGAGGAGGTCTTTGAGACCAAGGACGCCGGGGCAACGTGGACCACGCCTGGGCCGTACTGGAACTTCTACTTCGACTGCTGGAGCATCGATCCGTCGAAGCAGACCGGCGACTGCCACCAGACTCCACACTCCGACCAGCACGCGATCGCCATCGGCAGCAACGGCGGCAAGCCGTATGTGATCGTCGGCAACGACGGCGGCGCGTACCGCCGGCCGGTGAACGGCCGGGCCGACGCGTCGGGCCATGCCACCGACTGGGCGTCGCTCAATGACGGCAGCATGGACGTGCTGCAGTACTACTCGGTGGGTGTCGGCGCCGACCGGCAGGGGCACAACGCGGGGGTCGCGATCAGCGGCGGCCTGCAGGACAACGGCGAGTCGATCCTGCGCCCCGGCGACAAGGTGATGGGCTCCAACTTCGGCGGCGACGGCGGCGACACCATCGTCGACCCGAACAACGGCTGCAACATCGCGGCGGAGTACGTGTACCTCGCCCTGTCGGTGACCAACAACTGCGCGGTCAACGACGGCTCGTGGACGACCGACCCGAGCAAGGTGTCCAGCCGCAACGTCGCCCCGCCCGACAACGCCCTCGGCTCGGCCGGCGCCCGCTTCATCGCGCCGATCGCCGCCGACGGCAAGGACTGGGTGGCCGGCGGCACGCACGTGTGGATTCAGCACAAGGGCTTCGACATCCAGTCCGGCGCGGACTGGATCAACGTGTTCGACCTCGGCGCGGGCCACGTGGCCAGCGGCGTCGCGATCTCCGGCGGCATGGTCTACGTCGGCTGGTGCGGCCCGTGCAACAACCAGGGCTTCACCCGCGGCATCGCGGTCGGCAAGGCGGACGGGACGGGCTGGCACCAGCTGACGCTCCCGGTCGACGGGGTCATCCCGAACCGGTACGTCTCGGGCTTCGACGTCGACCCGGCCAACCCCAACCACGTGTTCGTCGCGATCAACGGGTACTCCCGCAAGTGGACCGAGGGCCCCGGCGCCGGCGTCGGCCACGTCTTCGAGTCCCGCGACGCGGGCGCGCACTGGACGGACATCTCGGCGAACCTGCCCGACATCCCGGCCAACGCGGTGAAGGTCCTCTGGGGCGGCGGCCTGGTCGTCGGCACCGACCTCGGCGTGCTCTACCGTCCGGCGGGCCAGACGGGCTGGAAGGTGCTCGGCCGCAACCTGCCGACCACCACGACGATGCAGCTGCGCACCGGCCTGGGCGGCTGGCGTCTCTACACGGCCACCCACGGCCGGGGCATTCAGTCCTACGACCTGTGGCAACTGCTGCTGTTCGGCTAGCCCAGCGGTACAGCCCCACCTGGTGGCCCGGAAGCTTTGGCTCCGGGCCACCGGCCTGTCATTTCCCGGAACGGATTAGGCCGGTGGTCGGCGGTTGCCGGCGTTCGGCTCGCTCCCGTGTCGGATCACGGTCAACGTGATGCACCGTGACGGCTCCACGACGAAGGGTGAGTCCTGGCGATCGGGTTCCTGACCGGTCGCCGATTTTGTTGGGCACACATCGTGAGGGAGTGACGGGACATGCACCGAAGATTCACTCGTCGATGGATCCACGCGACGGTCGTCGCGATCGTGGTGGCCGCGCTGGGGTTGGCGGCTCCGTCCGCGCCAGCGTTCGCCGCGAACGGAGATCTGGTGCAGCAGACGGGTTTCTCCCAGTCATGCGGCAGCGGCATCGGCGTCGGGATCGCGTTCGACGGTGAGAACCTCTGGTACAGCTGCTTCCAGAGCAGTCCGGACCTGTACAAGGCCAACCCGATCACCGGGGCCGTGCTCGGCTCCTACAACGTCGCGGGTGGGCTGGGCGCACTGGCCTGGGACGGCAAGCGCAAGAAGATCTGGGCCGGGTGGGGCGGCGCGGGCACCAGCGGCGACGTGCGGCTGATCGACCCGGCCACCGGCACCGGCGCGGTGGTGTTCAACGCGGCTGACGCCGGCGCCATCGACGAGCTCGACGACGGGCTGGCCTACGACGCGCAGGACGACACCCTGCTCATCAGCCCCGACACGTCCACCACGATCTTCCACTACAGCACCGCCGGTGCCAGCCTGGGCAGCTTCGGCTGGTCGGGCAGCGGCTGCTACAACAGCGGCGTGGCCATCGGCGGCCAGCTGCTGTTCGAGGGCTCCGACGGCTGCAACCACGTCTGGGTCGTCCAGCGCAGCAACCATGCGCCCGCATTCGACTTCGCCACCGGCGCCGGCGGGGTCCGCGACGAGGACCTGGAGTGCGACAGCGTCACCTTCTCCCCGAAGACGGTGATGTGGTCGATGGAGGCGTACGAGCCGCGCCGCGCAATCGCCTTCGAAATCCCGCCCGGCTCCTGCGCCACCGGCGGCGGGGTCGACAGCGACGGCGACGGCCTGCTCGACGAGTGGGAGACCAACGGCGTCACCATCGACCCGGACGGCGCCGGCCCGATCGCACCGCAGTTCATCGACCTCGCGGTGATGGGCGCCGACAAGAACAAGCCCGACATCTTCCTGCAGCTGGACTGGATGGCCGACGCCACCCACAACCAGAAGCTCAGCGCCGCGGCGCTGAAGACCGTCGTCGACGCGTTCGCGGCCTCGCCCTACACCAGCCCGACCGGGTCGGTCGGCATCAACCTGCACATCGACGAGGGCCCGACGAGCATCATGAACTCGGCGACCAACGCGACATGGGGCTCGCTGAGCAAGGCCAAGCAGCTGGGCTACGTCGCCAACCTGGGCACCTCGGGCGCCGGCGGCTACGACTGGAGCGCGTTCCAGACCCTCAAGGACGCCAACTTCACCCCGACCGGACGCACGCCGATCTTCCACTACGTGATCGCAGCCCACAACTACGACTCGACCACCTCCTCGGGCATCTCCCGCGGCATCGGCGCCTCCGACCTGATCGTCAGCCTCGGCTCGTTCACCAACGGCACCGGCACCGACAACGAGCAGGCCGGCACGCTCATGCACGAGCTCGGCCACAACCTCGGGCTGCACCACGGCGGCGGCGACGACACCAACTACAAGCCGAACTACCTGAGCATCATGAGCTACGGCTTCCAGCTCGGCGGCGTCATCAAAGGCGGCGTCGCCGGCACCTTCGACTACTCCCGCTCCGCGCTGGGCAACCTCAACGAAAGCAGCCTGAGCGAGCCGGCCGGCATCGGCGCGGCCGGCTACGGCACCCGCCACTGGTGCCCCGCCTCCGGCACGTACGTCGCGGTCAACAACGCCGGCGGTGCCATCGACTGGAACTGCAACAGCAACACCACCGACACCGGCGTGTCGTTCGACATCAACAACGACGGCGGCAACAGCACCCTCAGCGGCTACAACGACTGGGCCAACCTCAAGCTCAAGGGCGGCGCCATCGGCCTGGCCGGCGCCACCCCGGACCTGCCGACGGTCACCCCGGACGAGACCCTGACCGTCGACGAGGCGCACAAGAGCCCGCCCGCTTCGACCGGGTACACCTTCACCGGCTTCTTCTCCCCGGTCGACAATCCGCCCACCGTCAACGTCGCAAAGGCCGGCAGCGCGATCCCGGTCAAGTTCAGCCTCGGCGGCAACCAGGGCCTGGACATCTTCGCCGCCGGATCACCGTCGTCGCAGCAGGTGACCTGCGACGGCGGGGCACCCGTCGACGACATTGAGCAGACAGTCAGCCCCGGCGGTGCCACACTGACCTACGACCCCGCCAGTGGCCAGTACACCTACGTCTGGAAGACCGACAAGTCATGGGCGGGCACCTGCCGTCGCCTGACCGTGGCGCTCAACGACGGCACGCAGCACGTCGCCGCCTTCAAGTTCAAGTAGCACCGAACCCGTGGCAGGGGCACCCGGTGCCCCCTGCCACGACCCGAAAAAGGCGACCGATCATGACCCGGGAACTGTTGCTCAGCGTCGTCGTGCTGACCCTGGCGACGGCGTGCGGACCGGCCGACGCTCCGGGCGCGCCCGATGCCGTAAACACCGCCTCGTCCGCGGCCGGGAGCGCCGGCCCGTCGCCGGCCGCAAGCCCGAGCGGCATCACATCGCATGAAGCGGGCCGGATCGCGCCCCTCGCGCCACCCTCGCTCACCGCCGTCGCGGACGCCGGGAGGGTGCGACTGGAGTGGCCGGCCACGGGCGAGGACCTGGCGTACTACCAGTGTCTTCGGCGCCCGGCCGAAGCCGGCGTCTGGCAGTCGGTCGGGCGGGCCCCGGCCGCACAGCACACCTACGTCGACCCCGAACCGGGCGACGGCCTGTACATCTACGGCGTCCAGGCGGTCGCGGTGTCAGGTCTCGCCAGTCCGATCACCGAGAGCCAGGTGGTGCGGATCCGCTGACACCGGTCGGTGGCCGGCTTCCGGGGCCGGCCACCGACGGTTCAGCGGTGCTGTGTCGGGCGGGTCAGCAGGTGCCGACGCGCCCGATCCGGGTGCGCCAGGCGCCGCCCGCGGCGAAGTACTGCTGGGCCACGACGGCGCAGCTGCCACTGGCGACGGTGGGGTCGATCGCGACTGAGGAGTAGTCACCGAACCGGGTCTGGCTCGTCGCTGAGCCGTTGATCAGGACGGCGCCGGTGCCGATGAGGTTCGGCACGCCGCCGCCGGGGGCGACGGAGTCGACGGTGTCGGAGGTGGCGATGTTGTTCGCGGTGTCGGTGTAGGCCCAGTTGACGTAGATGAAGTTGCCGCCGCCAGGGTTGTTGGCGACGCCGATGGAGGGGTTGAAGTCGTCGCTGCTGCTGCTGCGGTAGGCCAGGGCGACGGTGGCGGTGTTACCGGCGATGCTGATGGCGCCGTAGCGCACGCCGGGGAAGCCGCCGATGTCGATGCCGTGGGCGAACCAGATGAAGTTGCCGTCGTTGACCGGCGACCACGCGATACGGCCGTCGAGCGGGTCGAGGGTGGTCGGCGTGCCGGGCTGGTTGATCCGGCGGGTCGGGGCGTTGAACGTCGAGCTGATGGTGGCCTGCAGCGTCAGGGCGGCGCCGGCGCCACCGCTGTTGGTGAGCCGGTACAGGCGGTAGCCCGTGCCGGGGACGGAGGCGACGAAGTAGCTGAACGGCGTCGAGATCATCGGAATGCCGGCGTTGGAGACCGGAGCGCTGAGCGACGCGGTGGTGAAGGCGCTGAAGCTGAATCCGGCGCCGGCGTAGACGGCCGATTTCGGGATGCCGAACACGGTGGCGTTGTGGCTGGTCGGGGTGAAGTTGTCGGTGCCGAACAGCAGCGCGTTGCTGTCCTGGCCGAGGATCGGGTAGTCCAGCAGGGTGCCGGCCGGGAACGACCCGCCGCTGAACGTGATGCGGTAGATGAACCAGCTGCCGCAGGCGTCACTGCTGGTGCTCGCCCCGACCCACAGCGCCGGGGCCGCGGTGGTGGACGCGGGGACGACGGTCAGGGTGAGGCTGTAGCGGTTGTTGACGTTGTCGTACTGCACGCGCGGGTCGGACAGGCTGTCGGTGGTGCCCAGGAAGCTGGCCAGGCTGAAGCTGCACAGCTGGGTGCCGGTCTTGTTGGTGGTTTGCAGCCGCAGGTTGACCGCCTCGAGGATCTGGGTGCCGCCGACGGCAGCATTGACATCCGGCGGCTGGCAGCCGCCGCAGCCGGTGGCCTGATCGATGCCGGCGAAGTTCGCCACCGTACCCGGCGCCGTCAACGGCTGGACCGGGCGGCTCGCGAGGCTGTTCGGGCCGCGCGCCCCGGTCACCGTCGCCGGGACGGCCGGCTTACTGCCGGTGCTGGGTCGCGACGGCAGCAGCGCGGTGCCGCGCCGTTGCGCCGGGACCGTGGCGTCCGCCGCCGCCGCGGACGGCGCGGCCGGCTCGGCCGCACTCGACAGACTGCGCGCGTCGACGGTCCGGGCGGTGGCGACCCCGACGCCGGCGACGGGGGCCCGGCCGGCGAGGCCGTCGGCGATGGGGGCCGCCGACGCGGGTGTCGTGCCTGCGGCCACGGCCACGGTGGCGACGGCCGCCACCACCAGCATGGCTCGTGAGCGTGTTCGCACTCGGTTCTCCCTCGTGTCACTGGAACGGCTCGTGGAGCGGATGTCCGGCCGGACGAGGGACGCCCCTGCGCGCCCCGATGGCAGCCTGTCATCGACGGATTACGGAACGCGTGCATCGGTCGGATGGTTGGAACCGGCCGGGCGTGCCATAGATGTATTGACGCTGATCTGTTAATGCCGGTTCCAAGAGGCGGCATTCCGGCGCCGGTGTTGCGGCTGTAATAGATCAACAGATATCTATCTTTGAAGTTACTTTTCACTTAGTCGCGGAAAATGGCATCTCTTCTGAGAAATTCGGCTTGATCAGCAGCTTCGCCTCGTTACGTTTTGCGAAACGGGTGGAACCGGCGGCGCCGGCCGGCCGTCAAACTGGGCGTCAGGACTCGCGATGGGAGCCGTACGCGATGAGGGTGACCGGCACGGCAGTGATGTGCGCGGCGTTGTTCGTGGTGCTCGCCGGGTGCGCGAAGGCCGGCAGCAATCCGGCCGAAGGAGCCTCGGGCGTGGTCAGCGGCAGCACTCGGGGCGGCTGGAGCGGTTCTCCCGGGTCTGGTGGTTCAGCGCCTGCGGTGCCGGCCCGTCCGGCGCCATCAGCAGCGACAGGTGCGCCGACCGGCGCCACCGGCTCGTGCGGCTCGGCGCGCGTGACGGTCAGCCCGGGTGCCGGTGCGGCTCCGGTCTGCCTGCGCGTCGGCGAACAACTCGTGCTCGACGCGCCGTCGTCGCCGACTCAGCCGTGGCAGCTCTTCACCAGCTCCGATACACAGACGGTGACCTGCGACAGCAGCCAACAGCCAAACGGCTCGGCCACCGCAACCTGCCGGGCGATACACCCGGGCGCGGCCACGATCAGCACCGGCACCGCACCGTTCGCCGGTGACCCGCACGGACCGCCGCAGCAGCAATGGCAGCTCACCGTCACCGTACCGAAATAGGCGGCGAAGCCGCGCCAACGCGCGCGAACGCGCCGATCGACCAAGGCCGCATATCGGACCCATCAGTGGGGCAGCGGCGGCGGCACGAACGGCCTACCTCCGTCGTCGATGCGGCTGACCTCACGCTGGACGCGGTGCTCCCGGGCGCGACGCCTGCGCGTGGAGTGCCGGCGGTTGATGTCATGCGGATCGTGTGGCTGGCCGATGTTGGCGGGGAACGATGGCGGCGGTGGCCTCGGCGGCCGCGTGTGCGACCTCTGGGAGGACGGCGCCGTAGAACTTGGCGGTGAAGTGGGGGCTGGCGTGGCGGAGCTGGTGGGAGATGACCCGCATTTCGACGCCGGCGGCGAGGCCCATGGTGGCTGCGCCGTGCCGGAGGTCGTGCAGTCGGATCGGTGGCAGGCCGGCCTGGGTGGCCAGGTGGTGGATGGTGATGGTGCCGGCTTCGAGGTCGGCGTCGTCCCAGCGCAGCCCGCAGGCTTCGCCGCGGCGCAGACCGGTGAAGGTGACCAGGTGGTAGAGGGCGTAGAGCCGGTCCTGAGCGTGGTGGGCGTGGTCGAGGAACCGTCCGGTCTGTGCAGGGGTCCAGATCATCACGGGGCTCGGAACCTTGCCGGTCTCGCGCCAGGTGGCGACGCGTTGGTCGGTCCACACGGTGGGTTTCGGTGGCTGTGCTGGTGGCAGTTCGACCATGCGGGCGGGGTTGATGTCGATGTAGCGGTAGCGGGTGATGGCGTCGTTGAGGGCTTTGCGGAGGGTGGCGTGGATGCGGTGCAGGGTGTTCACACCGACGGTGCGTTGGCCAAGGACCTGATCGCGGGTCGCCTGGTCGGGGCTGGCACGCAAGGTGCGGATGATGCTGTTGTGTTCCTCGATAAGTTCATACATGGCGTCGATGTGGCTCGGGCGGAGCCGGTCGATGCGCCGGTGGCCGAGGTGGGGGATCAGGTAGCGGCGGATGTGGGTTTCGTAGCCGCGGAGCGTGCCGTGTTTGATCTTCTTGCGGCTGCTGAGCCACTCGGTGAGATAGGCCTCGACGGTCGGGAGTTCGGTCGGGGTGATGTCCAGGTGCAGCCAGCGGCGCAGTTCGTCCGGGGTGGGGATCGGCGCGCCGGCGTTCACGGCGTTTTCGATGAGGTCGCCTGTCCTGGTGACGGTGTACTCGTCGGTCGGGTCCGGTACGGCGAGCGCGGCGCGGATCTGGTCGAGGATGGTGTTGGCGTCGGCTTGGGTGGGGTAGGCGCCGTGGCGGAGGACGCGGCGGGTGCCGTCGGCCCGCGGGGGGATATCGATCTGCCAGTGCCATTGGCCGTGGCTGCGCGACCACGCCCCGTCTGACCGGCGCAGCTGCGGGCAGCGTTGCCCGAGCCGCCGTCCTGACGTCTGGTCGCGGCAGCCGCAGCGTTTGAAGGTACTGCCTCTCACGGTTCGTCTCCTCGGCCGGTGTGTCCGCGTCGGCGCGGGCGTATGGAATCCGCTGGGTTGGGCGGTCGCTGCATCCACCCTCGATTCCGGAGCGGGATCAAGTCGCTGATGCGCCGCCCCTGGCCGCGGGGCGTCGCCGGGTGCGCACCGCCGGAGGAGGGGCACGACGAGAACGATGACGCGGGTGCCGGCCCTGATCAGCGGGACTGGAAAGGCGTCGGCCGCGGCAAGGCGGTAGGCCTGGGATCGGCTGATCCCGAGGACGATGCAGCCGTGGTGAGTGTGGTGATGACGCCGAGGGCGCGGACGCGCGCCGCGGTCCAGGTGCGGTCGGCGGCCGGCGCGTGCGTGATCGTGGGGGAGCGGTGTCGGTGGGTGGCCATCGTGGTATGTCTCCTCGTCACGAAGCGTTGAAGGCTGGCGAGATTGCGTTCCAGGTGCTACGCCAGCGGGCGACGCGCTGACCACCAGGCGATCGGACCGGCCGTGTGTCGCGATGCACTTAGGTCCGGGTCGGCCCGCGATGCGAATCGTCGAACTACGGATCAGACGGTTTGGGCTTAAGTCCCTTCGGGCTGACGTGGTGGCAAGGGCAAGCCAGCCCGTTCGTGGACCGGCTCGGGAGCCGCCGCCACGGCGGTCCGGCCGCCGCGCCGCCCAGGTCCGAAATGACCTATGGGGTATTGCGGGGAATCGCAGCGGCACGTCTACGGTGCCGCCGCCATCATTCTCGTACGTGTGTGCGAACGTATGGTCATGGTCATGGTCTCGGACGAGCTACGGGTGGAATGCCTCAACCCGCGGGAACGCCTGGCCGTCGCGCGGATTACCGCACGGTCGAAAACTGCACGCTGCACCGTGGCCAGACGCCGGTCGCGGCGCACACGGCGATCGGGGCCGACCTCGCGCCGTACCCGGCCGAACGGCGGCGGCTCGTCCTCGCGCACGCTGCCGCCGCATACGTCGGCGGCACCTACCCCTACGAGGTCGCGTGTGTGGGCTTGCTGGCAGACTGCGGCGCCGACCTCGACCTGGCCGTGCGTATCGCCCTCCACCGCACGACACTGCCAGGCAGCACCATCAGCGCCGAGCGGCGGCGTCGGCTGCTGTCGTTCCCGCCGGACACCGAGGGTGGGTCCGGGCAGGTCGACAGGGGCCGGGGCCGTCGCGTCGGCGGTGGCCGTGCGTACCGACCGGCCGCGAGGTTGTGCCGTGGGTGCTGCCGGTTCGTCGAGCTGGCGATGGTGCAGCAGGGTAGGGTCAGAGCCGTAACCGCTGGTCACGGGGTGATTTTGGTGCGGCCGCCGGTTGAGCCGATGCGCGCTGTCGCGGTCCGGGAGCTGCCCGCCGGCCTGGTGTATGCGCCGAAATGGGACGGGTTCCGGGCCCTGGCGTGGGTGCTCGAGGGCCGGGTCCTGGTTCAGTCCCGGCAGCTGCGGGACCTCACCGGCTACTTCCCGGAGATCCGCCGGCTGCTGCGTGGCCTGCCGGTCGGGACGGTCCTGGACGGCGAGCTGGTGATCTGGGCCGCTGACCGTGGCCGGACGAGCTTCACGGCGTTGCAGGGCCGGGTAACCGCCGGGCGCCGGCTGGCCCGCGAGGTGCGGGATCGGCCCGCCCACAACGTGGTGTTCGATCTGCTGCAGGACGACCGTGGTGAGCTGACCGCGCTGCCGTTACGGCAACGGCGGGCCCGGCTGGAGGCGCTCCTGGCCGCCGCGCCACCCCATCTGCAGCTGTGCCCGCAGACCACCAGCCTGGCCGAGGCGCAGACCTGCTCGCATGCGGGCTCGGTGACGAGGCGGCGCAGCGGCCGTGGCTGGCCGCGTGGGAACGGGTCGCGACCGCCCACCAGCCTCGCCCCGCAGGTGCCGAGCGAGTCCGGCAGGCCCGGCCACGCCTACTCGGCGTGCACGCCTCCCATCCAGATCCCCGACGCTTCCGGCGAGTTGCCGCCGTACGTGCCGCGCGACCTGGACGCGAACCTGCGCGCCGCGCTCACCGCCGCTGCCGCGCGGGGCGGGTTCGTGCTGCTGATGGGCGGGTCGTTGGTCGGCAAGACCAGAGCCCTGTACGAGGCGGTCCGGGCCGACTTCCCAGACGCCGGCTTCACCCAGGTCCTCGCCGCTGGCTCAGCCCTGATCCAAGGCTGGGAGCAAGCCTACGACTGCTACGGCAAAGCCGTCATCACCGCCGCCCTCGATGCCCGCGGGCCTGCTGCAGGCTCGCTCGTGCCGGGCGGTGATACGTCTGGCGCGTTCGGCGAGGACGCCGGCGCGGTCACGGAGCGGGCGTGGGGCGAGCGGGTCGCTCGCTTCCGCGGACCAGGCAGCCAGTCGTTGGCGTTGTTCGTCGATGTCCCGGTCGGTGTATGCGAGGTTCAGGCAGGCCGATCGGCATTGGGACTCGTCGGGTCCGTCGTCGGCTGGTAGTCCGGCTGCGAGTATGGTCTGCTGGCAGGCGGCGGTCGCGGTGCGCCATACGCAGGTCATGGTGTCCCCGTGGTGGATGTTCGCGTCGGCCTGGGTCAGGAGCCGCTCGATGTTGCGGACCCCGGTGACGACCCGGCCCGCGAAGTGGGCGCTTCGGGCGGTCCGCGCGCGGTATTCGTCGGCCGACGGACCGGACACGTGCTCACCGTCGGCGAGGAGCGCCGCGTCCTGTTCGGTCTGCTCCAGGATCAGCTCCAACCGTTCCACGGTGTACTTCCACCTCGAGGCTGACCCCGCTGTGCACGGCGAGCCGGTCATCGCCGAACCGGCCAAGTACGCCGAGCTTCGCCGGGCACCGCTGGACGCGCTGCCGAGGCCGCTGCTGTGGTACACCGAGATTGGGGTCGAGCTGTACCGCTCCGGGCGCGTGTACGCGGCGCTGGACTGGCCGGTCGGAAGCGACGGACCGCGGTGAACGGGCCGGCGGAACGGGCGTGGGACGCCGAGTACCGCGCCGGCCGGTACACCACCGACGCACCGGTGGCGTACCTCGACGACGTCATCGCCGCAGCGCGGACGGCCGGCGCAGGACACGGATTGGAGATCGGGTGCGGCAACGGCCGGCATCTGCTGCCCCTGCTCGACGCCGGGGTCGACATCACCGGTCTGGACATCTCCGCGGAGGCGATCGCCCAGCTGCGGGCGCGCCGCCCCGATCGGGCGACCCGGTTCGTCCACGGTGACCTGACCGTCCTGCCGCCCGAGCAACAATGGCCGTTGGTGGTGGGGATTCAGGTGTTCCAGCACGGCGACCGCCGCACCGCCCATGCTCATGTGCGTGCAGCACAGGATCGGGTGGCGGTCGGTGGGCTGCTGTGCGTGCGGGTCAACGCCGCCGGCACCGACGTCTGGCCCGACCACGACGTCACCGAACGCCACCCCGACGGCGGGTTCACCGTGCGGTACCTCGCCGGGCCGAAGACCGGCCTGGACATCCGCTTCTTCGGCGCGACCGAGCTGAGCCGGCTGTTCGCCAGGTGGACCCCGATCCTGCCCATGCGGGCAGACACGACCTGGCGGCAGCCGCCCGGCGTCGGCCAGTGGACGCAGTGGGAAGCGATCTGGCAACACCCCCACCAGCGCCCCGGATTGCAACGGGGGGGCTGAGGCGCGGTCGCATCAGATCGACGATCAGGGGTGGCAGCCCCTGTCGCGCCCTCTGTCAGGCGGCTGCGGCGGCGGTCGCCGGCTCCTGGCTCCAGGCCACGTCGATCCCGTTGCCGGGCGCGCGGTCGATGGTGATGGTCGCGCCGTCGAGGACGTCGCCGGTCAGCAGCGTACGGGCGATGCGGGTCTCGATCTCGCGTTGCAGGAACCGGCGCAGCGGGCGGGCGCCGAAGACCGGGTCGAATCCCGCCTCGGCGATGAAGCGCCGGGCCGCCTCGGTGACCTCGACGGTGATCCGCCGGTCGGCGAGGCGGTTGCGGAGGTCGTCGAGCAGCAGGTCGACGATCCGTTCGATCTCCGGCAAGGTCAGCGGCTTGAACAGCACCGTTTCGTCGATGCGGTTGAGGAACTCCGGGCGGAAGTGTTCGTGCAGGGCCGTCATGACCCCTGCGCGGGCCTGTTCGGTGAGCTGCCCGTCCGCCGTGACACCCTCGATAAGGTGCTGCGATCCGAGGTTGCTCGTCATGATGACGACCGTGTTGCGGAAGTCGACGGTGCGCCCTTGGGCGTCGGTCAGCCGTCCGTCGTCGAGCAGCTGCAGCAGCGTGTTGAACACGTCGGGGTGGGCCTTCTCGATCTCGTCGAGCAAAACGACCGAGTAGGGCTTGCGGCGCACCGCCTCGGTCAGCTGTCCGCCCTCCTCGTAACCGACGTAGCCGGGCGGCGCGCCGACGAGCCGGGACACGGTGTGCCGTTCCTGGTACTCGCTCATGTCGAGCCGGACCATGTTGTCCTCGGTGTCGAACAGCGCCGCAGCGAGGGTCTTGGCCAGCTCGGTCTTGCCGACGCCGGTGGGGCCCAGGAACAGGAACGAGCCGATCGGGCGGCGCGGGTCCTTGATACCGGAGCGGGCGCGGATGACGGCGTCGGCGACGAACTGGACGGCCTCGTCCTGACCGATGACCCGCTCGTGCAGGACATCCTCGAGGTGCAGCAGCTTGTCCCGTTCGCCCTCCAGCAGCCGGGCGACGGGGATGCCGGTCCAGCGCGCCACGATGCCGGCGATCTCGTCGGGCGTGACGACCTCGCGCAGCAGCCGGTGCCCGCCCTGCTTGGCGGTGAGCCGTTCCTCCTCGGCGCGCAGCCGCCGCTCCAGCTCCGGCAACTTGCCCAGGCGCAGCTCAGCGGCCCGGTCGAGGTCGTAGCCGCGTTCGGCCGCCTCCGCTTCCCGCCGGATCCGCTCGGTCTCCTCGCGCAGACTCTGCACCTTGCGGATCGCCTGGCGTTCGGCGTTCCACTGCGCGCGCATCGCGTCGACCTCGCCGCGCAGGTCGGCGATCTCCCGCCGGATTTGATCCAGCCGGGCGGTGCTGGCCGGGTCGTCCTCCTTGGACAGCGCGGCCTCCTCCATCTCCAGCCGCAGCAGGCGCCGGGCGGCCTCGTCGAGCTCGGCCGGCTGCGAGTCGATCTCGGTGCGCAGCATCGCGCAGGCCTCATCGACCAGGTCGATGGCCTTGTCCGGCAGGAACCGGTCGGCGATGTACCGGTGGGACAGCTGGACCGCGGCGATGAGCGCCCCGTCCTGGATGCGCACGCCGTGGAACACCTCGAGGCGCTCACGCAGCCCGCGGAGGATGGTGACCGCGTCGTCCGGGGTGGGCTCCTGCACCAGGATCGGCTGAACCCGGCGTTCGAACGCGGCGTCCTTCTCGATGTGCTTGCGGTACTCGTCGAGTGTGGTCGCCCCGATCATCCGCAGCTCGCCGCGGGCGAGCATCGGCTTGAGCATGTTGCCGGCGTCCATCGACCCCTCGGCGGCTCCGGCGCCCACCACTGTGTGCAGTTCGTCGACGAACAACAGAATCCGGCCCTGCGCGGCGGTCACCTCGGCGAGAACGGCCTTGAGCCGCTCCTCGAACTCGCCGCGGTACTTCGCCCCGGCCACCAGGGAGCCCATGTCCAGCGCGAAGATCGTCTTGTCGCGCAGCCCCTCCGGGACGTCGTTGTTGACGACCCGCTGGGCCAGGCCCTCGACGATCGCGGTCTTGCCGACCCCCGGGTCGCCGATGAGGACAGGGTTGTTCTTCGTCTTGCGCGACACGATCTGCACGACACGGCGGATCTCCTCGTCGCGGCCGATGACGGGGTCGAGCCGGCCGGCGCGGGCGTCGGCGACGAGGTCACGTCCGTACTTGGTGAGGGCCTCGTAGGCAGTCTCCGGGTTGGCGGAGGTGACCCGCTGCGCCCCGCGCACCTCGGTGAGCTGGGTGAGCAACCGCTCCCTGGTTACGCCGAAGTCGTGCAGGGCCCGGCCGGCATCGGTGGAGCTGCCCTCGTCGACGAGTGCCAGGAGGAGGTGTTCGACGGAGATGTACTCGTCCTTGAGGCGGCCGGCCTCGCGTTCGGCGGCGTCGAGGTCCGCGGCGAGCCGGCGGGTGACGCTCACCTGGCCGGGCTGGGCGCCGGGCCCGGTCACGCTCGGCCGGCGCCGCAGGTCGCGTTCGACGCGGTCGCGCAGCTGTTCGATGTCGACGCCCATGCCGGTGAGCAGCCGCACCGCGACACCGTCGGGCTGATCGAGCAGGCCGAGGAGCAGGTGCTCGCCGTCAACGTCGGTGTGGCCGTGCCGCATCGCTTTCGTCTGGGCGTCGTGCAGCGCCTGCTGGGACTTCTCGGTGAGTCGGTTCAGGTCCATGTCCGCCTCCTGAGTTGCGCCTCGAGTTCGTCGATGCGGGTGAGCAGGTCGAGCACGATGCCGACCGCCGCGTAGTTCAGCGGCAGGTCGGCGTGCAGCCGGCGGATCCGGGCAACCTGGCTGAGCTGCGTCTGGGCGAAGCAGCGGTTGCCGCGCTCGTCGATGTGCGGTTCCAGCAGGCCGAGCGCGACCAGCCGGGAGATCAGGTCCGGGTGCAGGCCGGCGGCGGCGGCGAACGCGTCCGTGGACAGGTAGGGGCGGCGCATCAAGGCGTATGTCATCGGTCACCTCGCGGGTTGTACGACGACACCGTCGCCAGTTCCTCGAACAGGCGCCGCTCGGCGTCGCTCAGCTTGGGGGGCACCATGATCTTGATTTCGGCGTAGAGGTCGCCGGGCGCGCCGCGCGGGTTCGGCAGGCCCCGGCCGCGCAGCCGGAGCCGCCGCCCCGACTGCGTGCCGGGCGGGACGTCGACCCGCAGGGTGCCGCCAGGCGTTTCGACCGGCACCGTGGCGCCCAGGGCCGCCTCCCACGGCGCCATCGGGATTTCCACCGTGATATCGCGGCCGCTGAGTTTGTACCGGGGGTGCGGCGCGATGTGCACCACCAGGTACAGGTCGCCGGACGGGCCGCCACGCGCGCCGCCGGAGCCCTGCCCTGCAAGCCGGATCCGCTGCCCCTCGGTGACCCCGGCCGGGATGGTGACCTCGTACTCGCGGGTGCGGCCGGCGGGGCCGCCGGGCAGCGTGATCCGGCGCGGGCCGCCGTGGTAGGCGTCTTCGACACTGATGGTGATCTCGGCCTCGGTGTCGGCGCCGGGCACCGGCCCACGTCCGAAACGGTCGCCGGCACCGCCCTGTCTTCCGCCGAAGATGCTGCCGAGCAGGTCTTCGATGTCGACTTCCTCGCCGATGCCGCCCCGACCGCCGAAGCCGGCGCCCTGACCGGGGAACCCGGCGCCAGCCGGCGCACGCTGCCGGGCCCCGGCGCGCTGCTCGACGTCGTCGGGCACCTGCCGCCACTGAGCGCCGAACCGGTCGTACTTGCGGCGGCTCTTCGGATCCGAGAGCACGTCGTAGGCCTCGGTGATGACCTTGAACCGGTCCTCGGCGCCCGGCTCCTTGTTGACGTCCGGATGGTTGCGGCGGGCCAGCGTGCGGTACGCGCGCTGGATCTCCTCCGCCGTCGCGGTCCGTGGGACGCCGAGGACCTCGTAGAAGTCGCGCCGCTCAGCCGCCATCGGATTCCCGATTCGTGTCCGACCCGTCGCCGACACTCCCGGCGCGGGCCACGGCTACGACGGCCGGGCGCAACAGCAGCGTGTCGCCGCCGTAACCCGGGCGGATGATCCGAACGATGGTGCCGGTCGGCACGCCCGGCTCCTCGACCGCCTCGGCCGCCTCGTGCCGGAGCGGATCGAAGGGCTCACCGACCGCGCCGACCGGGCCGAAGCCGAGGCGGGCCAGAACCTCCCCGGCCTGCTTCCGGACCTGCGCGACGCCCTGCACGATCGCCTCGGGGTCCGAACCGGCGTGGCGCAGCGCGAGATCCAGGTTGTCCAGCACGGGCAGCCACGCCGCGGCGACCCGCTGCCGCTCCGCGGCGACCCGCTCGGCGCACGTCCGCTCGGCTCGCTTGCGGGCATTGTCGGCGTCGGCGATCGCCCGTTGCGCCCAGTCCCGCACCTCGGCCAGCGCTTGATCCTCCGGCCGGGCCGCGCCCTCGGCATCGGGCCGCGGCGCCTGGCGCACCGGCTCATCGGCGGCGTTGTTGATCCCCTCGCCGTTCGGCTCGGCCATGGCTCACCCTCCGCTGAACTCCGCGTCGATGACGTCATCGGCCGCCGCCGACCCACCGGGCTGCCCAGCCTCCTGGCCCGCGGTCTGTCCTCCACCGGCCTGCTGCTGCGCGGCCGACTGCAACGCGAACATGATCTGCCGAAGGTCGTTGGTGAGGTTCTGCACCCGATCCATCGGCGCCTGCCCGTCGACGGCCTGCCGGGCTTCCTGCACGAGCATCCCGGCCCGGGCCCGCTCGTGTTCGGGGACCTGATCGCCGAGTTCGTCGAGGCGGCGCTGCACCTGGTGCGCGACGCTGTCGAGCTCGTTGCGGGCGTCAATCTCCTGACGTGCCTGCTGGTCCGCGGCGCGGTGCTGCTCGGCTTCGCGCACCATCCGCTCGACCTCGTCCTTGTCCAGCGTGCCGCTCTCGGTGATGGTGATCTTCTGCTCGGCGCCGGTGTCCTTGTCCTTCGCGGATACGTTGAGGATGCCGTTGGCGTCGATGTCGTAGGTGACCTCGATCTGTGGTTCGCCGCGCGGCGCGGGGCGGATGTTCTCCAGCCGCATCCGCCCGAGGACCCGGTTGTCGGCGGCCCGTTCCCGCTCGCCCTGCAGCACCACCACGTCGACGGCCGGCTGGTTGTCCTGTGCCGTGGTGAACGTCTCGGTGCGGCGGGTCGGGATCGTGGTGTTGCGCTCGATGACCGTCGTCATGAGGCCGCCGAGGGTCTCCACGCCCAGCGACAGCGGGGTGACGTCGAGCAGCACGACGTCGCGCACGTCGCCCTTGAGCACGCCGGCCTGGATCGCCGCACCTAGCGCGACGACCTCGTCCGGGTTCACCGTCATGTTGGGGTCCTTGCCGCCGGTGAGCCGGCGTACGAGGGCCTGCACGGCCGGCATGCGGGTCGCGCCGCCGACGAGGATGACCTCGTCGAGGTCGTCGGCCTTGACGCCGGCGTCGCTCATCGCCTGCCGCATCGGGCCGTTGGTGCGCTCCAGCAGGTCGTGGGTGAGCGCCTCGAACGTCGAGCGGGTGAGCGTCGTCGTGAGGTGCTTGGGACCAGCCGCGTCGGCGGTGATGAACGGCAGGTTCACCTGGGTCTGGGTCACCGACGACAGCTCGATCTTCGCCCGCTCGGCGGCCTCGGTGAGCCGCTGCAGCGCCTGCGGATCCTGGCGCAGGTCGATGCCCTGCTCCTTGCGGAACTCCTCGGCGAGGTGGTCGACCAGGCGGTGGTCGAAGTTGTCGCCGCCCAGGTGTGTGTCGCCGGCGGTCGCCCGCACCTCCACGACGCCGTCACCGACGTCGAGGATGCTCACGTCGAACGTGCCGCCACCCAAATCGAACACGAGGACCGTCTCGTGGCCCTTCTTGTCCAGGCCGTAGGCCAGCGCGGCCGCGGTCGGCTCGTTGATGATCCGCAACACCTCGAGGCCGGCGATCCGGCCGGCGTCCTTGGTCGCCTGCCGCTGGGCGTCGTTGAAGTACGCCGGGACGGTGATGACGGCCTCGGTGACCTTCTCCCCCAGGTACTTCGCCGCGTCGTCGGCGAGCTTGCGCAGGATCTGTGCGGAGACCTCCTCCGGCGAGACCTGCTTCCCTCGGATGTCGAACCGGGCCGTCCTGTCCGGCCCCGGTACCACGTCGTACGTGACCGTCCTGACCTCTTCGGTGATCTCGTCGAACTTCCGGCCGATGAACCGCTTCGCGGAGTACACGGTGCCCTTGGGGTTCAGCACCGACTGCCGCCGGGCGAGCTGACCGACCAGCCGCTCGCCGGTGTCGGTGTACGCGACGACCGACGGCGTGGTCCGGCTGCCCTCCGCATTCGGCATGACGGTCGGCTGGCCACCCTCGAACGCGGCGATCACCGAATTGGTCGTGCCGAGATCGATACCTACAGCTCTGGCCATGACCGGCTCCTTTCGGGGATACGGCTGATGCGTCGCCAACGGGTCCGTACGGCACCGACGGGCGCCTCGAACGTGCCCGGCCCGGCCCGTGAGCACCGCGGCCGCATGGCGTCGCGCCACGTCGACCGGGGTGCCCTCGCGCCGTGCTTGCACATCTTGGTCAGCACAATCCGCGGTACCGCCCGGTCAGCTCCGCTGGCCCGGGTTCTTCCCGCCTCGCGGCTGCGAATCGGACTGCTGGGCGCCGCGCTGCGCCGTCTGCTGCTGACCCGTGGCGGACTGGCCGGGCTGCTGACCGGTGCGCTGACCGCTCTGGCCCGTCGGCCGGCCGCTCTGCTGGCCCGTTTGCTGCTGGCCCAGCCGCTGCTGGCCCTGCTGGTCTCCCTGCGCCTGGATCTCGATCCGGCGCGGCTGCGCGTCGCTGGCCTTCGGGACCGTGACGGTGAGCACGCCGTTGCTGTAGGCAGCCTGCACCTGCTCGCTGTCGATGTCGCTAGGCAAGTCGATCATGTACTCGAACTCGCCGGTCTGCCGCCCCTGGCGACGCACGACGCCGCCGCGACCGCGCTCCTCGAACGCGCCGGAGATCCGCAGTTCCTCGCCGCGCATCTCGAGGCTGACGTCCTCCGGGTTCACGTTGGGCAGGTCGACATCGACGACATAGGCGTCCTCGGTCTCCTCCACATCGACCGGCGGCGACCAGCCGGCCGCTGCGCCGATCCCGGCATCGCCGCCGATGAGCGACTGGATGAGCTGACCGAACCTGGTGTTGAGCTCTTCGACCTCGCGGCGCGGATCCCAGCGGTACGCCGGCGAGCCAGCCATCAGCCCGCCGCGGCGCTGCCGGGACGAGAATGGTGCGAGTGTCATCGTGATCGGTTTCCCTTCCGGGCGCGAGTTCTGGCGTTTCCCCGACCGTTGTGCGGACACAGGTGAATCCACGTCCCTTGCCCCGGATGACGGCCGGGCCAGCGCTTCGACGAGTTTTGTCGGGCATCACCGCCTTAGCCGGGCCTGACGGGTCGCGGGCCACGACGGCGGATGCGGCGATTCACTTCACGGGGCGATGACGATGCGGTTCTCGACGGCGGTCACGCCCGGCGCCGACCAGGCGACCCGTTCGGCTTCCTCCCGCTCGGCCCACGACCGGACTTGACCGGTGAGCACAACCTTGTCGTTCGCCACGTCGACGTTCACGTGCTCGGCGTCGGTCTCGGCGCTGCGTACCAGTGCCTCCTCGATCCGCGTGCGCAGGTCTTTCGGTGACGGCAGCACCCGCGGACGCGGACGGACCGAGAGGAGATTGGTCACTCCGCGCACACCGGGCAGCTTGTCCACGGCGCGTTGCGCGGCCCTGCGCTGATGCTCCCATTCGACCTCGCCGCGCAGCGTGACCCAGCCTTTGGATACCGTCACCTCGACATGCTCGATCGGAATGAACGCATCCCATTCCAATGCGCGGACGGCAGACGCGGCGATCTCGGGGTCCGGCAGCTGCGCCGCGATCGGCAACCGGACCTCGATGTCGTCGGCGACCGCCTTCACCCCGCGGATCCGGTGCACCGCACGCTCGGCGGCCAACTTCTTCGGGTAGCTGTCGACCCATCCGGCCAATGTCACCACGCCGTCGTGTACCCCGACGGCTATGGCGTTGGGCTGCAGGCGGGAATCCCACCGTAGTTCCTCGGTCACGTCCCGCTCGATGTCAGCGTCGGCGCGCGTGAAGGTTGCGGTACTCATGTTTGCTCCTTCCGCCGGACCACGTTCAACCGTTCTTCGACCGGACCGGCGCGGGACCACCCGGTAGGAGTGACGTGGGCAGCAGCTCGCAACCGGCATCACGACAGCGAGAAGCGCAACCGCGGCCCTGCGGGGGTCGGAACGGCGCCGGCGACTACGTGAGGGTTGTCGCGGTGTCGTCGGCGGCGCGGCCTGTGTTCTGCAGGTACTTCCACACCAGCTGCACCGCCGCGGCGCCTTCGCCCATGGCCGAGGTGACCCGCTTGATCGACCCGCTGCGCACGTCACCGGCGGCGAACACGCCGGGCAGGCTCGTCTGCAGCAGAGGCCGTCCCTGCGGGCCCGGCTCGTCGCCGTCCGGGCCGGTGAGGATGAAGCCGTCCTCGTCGGTGGCGACCCGAGCCGGCAGCCAATCGGTGCACGGCTGCGCGCCGATGAAGACGAACAGCGAACGGGCGGGAATCTCCTGGCGCTGCCCGGTGCGATCGTCCTCGACCACGAGCCGCTCGAGTGTGTCGCCGCCCAGCAGCTCACGCACCTCCGTGCCGAGGTGCGTCGCAACGCCCGGTGTCGTCTCGATCCGATCCACCAGGTAGCGCGACATCGTCTCACCGAGGTCCCTGCGGGCCAGCAGGTGCACGACCCGCGTATACCTCGACAGGAACAGCGCCGCCTGGCCCGCCGAGTTCCCACCGCCCACGACCGCGACCGGGTCGTCGCGGCAGAACAATGCCTCCGAGAGGGTCGCCGCGTAGTACACGCTGCTCGCTTCGAACTCGTCGAACCCCGCAACGTCGAGCTTGCGGTACCGGGCACCGGTCGCGATCAGGACGGTCCGGGTCGTGACCTCACCGCCGTTGTCGAGTTTGACGACGTAGTTGCCATCCCGTTCCTGCAGCCCGCACGCTCGAGCCGGCACAGTGAACGTGGCTCCGAACTTCTCGGCCTGCACGACCGCCCGCTCGGCCAGTTCCCCGCCGGAGATCCCGGCCGGGAAGCCGGGATAGTTCTCGATCCGCGACGATCGGCCGGCCTGACCGCCGGTGGCGAACTCGTCGAGGGCAACCGTCACCAGCCCTTCCGACGCGCCGTAAACGGCGGCGGCGAGGCCTGCCGGGCCGGCCCCGACGACGGCGAGGTCGCACACGATGACGCCAGGTCGGGGTGCGGGCAGGCCCACCGCCTGGGCCAGCTCCGCATTGCTCGGGTTCCGCAGCACCTGCCCCGTCGGGCAGATCACCACCGGGGTCTGCTCCGGTCGCACGTGCAGCCCGCGCAGCAGCGTCTCGGCGTCCTGATCCTTCTCCAGGTCGACCCATTGGTAGGGAATACGGTTGCGAGCAGCGAACTCGCGCAGCCGCCGGTTGTCAGGCGAGAAACGGGATCCGATGATCCGCAACCCGGCGCCGCGGCCGATGAGCAGGGACCGGCGGATCAGGTACGCCTTCATGATCAGGTCACCCAGCGTGGAGTCCTGCGCGACAACGGCCTTGAGACGATCGACCGGCACCCTCAGGACGTCGCCGGGCTCGCGCACCTGCGAGGTGCAGAAGGCCGCCTGGCCGGTGATCAGGCTCAGCTCACTCAGAAAACGTCCGGGGCCGTGCACGCTGATGACCCGTTCGTCGCCGCCGAACCCCTCGACATCGGCCACCTTGCCGGCGAGCACGACGAAGAAGTCGTACTGCTCCTCGCCCTCCTGGATGAGTACCTCGCCGCTCTGTGTGTGGTGGCGTTGTCCCTCGGCGGCCAGGGCCTGGATGTGGGCGTCGTCCAAGCATGGGTACGCCCCGGAGCGGTCCGGCGTTTCGACCGGCATGTTCGAGTCACCCCCTGGAACCAGGAATGCGAGCTACCGAAGCGTGGCTCGCAAACCCCTCGTTCCGCGTCAGAGGTCCGGGTGCATGATCACCTTGGTCCAGCCGGGCTCGCGCTTGTCGAAGTGCTCGTAGCCCTCTGGCGCCCGGTGCAGCGGCAGCTCATGCGACACGACGTACGATGGCCGTGCGTTGTCCTGCTCGATGAGGTTGAGCAGCGGCCGGTTGTACGCCTTGACGTTGCACTGCCCGGTGGCCATCGTCTGACCCTTGGTCCAGAACGTGCCGTAGTCGAAGGCGACCTTTCCCTGCTTGTACAGCTGTTCCGGGCTGCCGGGGTCCTCGGGCGTGTAGACGCCGACGACGCCGATCGTGCCGGCGAACTTGACGGTCTGCACGAGTGCGTTCACCGTCATCTCCGGGTGCTCCCGCCCGGACGGGTCGTGGGCCTGGTATCCGACGCATTCGCAGCCGCGGTCCGCGCCGAGACCGTTCGTCTCGTCCATCACCCGGTCGACGACGGACTCCTTGGACGCGTCGATCGGAATAGCACCGATCTTCGCGGCGAGCTCCAGCCGGTCCCGATGATGATCGACCACCATGATCTTGGCGGCGTTCTTGATCGTCGCCGAGAGCGCCGCCATCTGACCCACCGGCCCGGCGCCGTAGATCACCACCGACTCGCCGGGCTGCACGCAGGCAAGCTGTGTCGCGTGCCAGCCAGTCGGGAATATGTCGGCCAGCATCACGTAGTCGCGCTGCCGGTCCCGGTCGCGGGCGTTCTCCGGCAGCACAAGGCAGTTGAAGTCTGCGAAGGGCACCCGCAGCAGCTCGGCCTGACCGCCGTTGTACGGTCCCATGCCGGCAAAGCCGTACGCCGCGCCGGCCATGTCCGGGTCCGGGTTCGCCCGCAGGCAGAACGCGGTGAGGCCGTGCTCGCAGTTCGCGCAGTGCCCACAGGAGATGTTGAACGGCAGGCACACCATGTCACCGACGCGGACCTTGTCGACGCCCGCGCCTACCTCGATGACCTCGCCGAGGTTCTCGTGGCCCAGGATCCGGCCGGTCTCCATGCCGGTACGGCCTTCGAACATGTGCAGGTCCGAACCGCAGATGTTGGTGGTGGTGATCCGGACCAGCACATCCTGCGGGTGCTCGATACGCGGGTCCGGCACGTCCTTGACCGCGACGTTGCGCGGTCCCTCATACACGACAGCTTTCACAACGGCGCACTACCCAGCCGGTGGACGCCGAATTGGCCTGCCGGGCGAGCCGCGGGGTTAGGCGAACTGCGGGTGTTCGAGCGTCAATTGGATCTCCGACGCGAGTCGCAGGGTCCAGCCCGGCGACGCCCTGAACCTCAGGATTGGTTTATCGCCATGTCTTGGGGCGCGATAACGTCGCGACCGTTCGCCTTCGCCGTCGCCTGTGCGATCAGGAGCAGGTCGTAGACCTTCTTGTCAACAAAGTCGCCGTAGCGCTTGAGGTCGCTCTTGTCCACGTCCAGGCTCGCCGCCGCCCGGAAGAAGCGCTCAAACCGCTCGATGGCCAGCACCGGCATCCCGATACCTCCTGTTCAGTCGAGTTGTCGGCACCTATCCGCAATCGAGCCGCGCATGCCGGCACGTCAGCGGCTGAAGGCGCCGTCGCCTGCCAGTGCTGGCGGTGATGCTGCGCGAGGACGTCACCGCGTACAGCGTGTTCGACGTCTCGCTGGCGCTGCGTGAGAGCGGCTGGATGTGGCGAGCATGTCCGGAAGCTGGCCAACGACCTGGCGGGCCAGGTCCGCGGTCGGTCCGGGCGACGCGACCAACCCGACGATCACAGGGAGTAACTCGTAGGCACGGCAGTGGGGTTCCGTTGCGTGGCTGGCGCCGCCGGCTTCAGCCTTCGGCGTCCGCAGCTGCCTCGTCGACGGCGAACTCCAGCTCCGCCAGCGAGTAGCCGCCGTCGTGCCGACCGCCGTTGATGAAGAACGTGGGCGTGCCGTTGACCCCGCTGTGGACCCCACCGACGAAATCCGAACGGACCTTCTCGAGGTACTGGCGGCCGCGGATCGCCCCTGCGATCGCCTCGTCGTCGAGCCCCACCGCCTCCGCGCCCGCGAGGATGGTCGCCGCGTCGAGCTCGTTCTGGTGTTCGAAGAGCCAGTCGTGCATCTGCCAGAAGCGGCGCTGGGCGCCGGCCGCCTCGGCGGCTTCGGCCGCCATCTCCGCGAACGGGTGGAGGTTCGTCAGCGGGAAGTGCCGATACGCGAACCGAACCGTGCCCTGCCGCCGCCGCAGCAGCTCACCGACGATCGGGTGCGCCCTCGCGCAGTACGGGCACTGGTAGTCGCCGTACTCGACGAGCGTGACCGGCGCGTCGACGGGTCCGAGCGAGTGATCGCGTTCGGTGACAGGCGCGACGAGCCGGGCAGTCGCGGTCTGCAGCGGCGATGTCATGGCGTCTCGTCCTCCAGCCCATCACGGCGCGCCTGGTTCGCCTCACGGCGTCCGGCGACCTGCTCGGCAATGTCCGCATCCCGATCGGCATCCGGCCGCATCTGCGCGCCCTTGCGCTCGGCGGACAGGGCCTCCAGCGCATTGAGGATGCCGTCCGCGCCCGGGTTCAGCCCGCGCGGCGACAGGTCGCTCCAGAACACCACGCCTTCCGGGTCGACCACGTACAGCGCGCGTTCGGCGACGCCGTCATCGTCGGAGTACGCCCCGTACCGCCGGGCCACTTCACCCTTCGGATGGAAGTCGGACAGTAGCGGGAAGCGTATGGCCCGGTCTTCGGCGAACGCGCGGTGACACCATGCGCCGTCGACCGAGATGCCCACGGGGATGGCGTTGTAGCGGGCGAACTCGGGCAGTACCGCCTGGTACAGCGCCATCTGGTCGCCGCAGACCGGGCTCCAGTCCGCCGGGTAGAACGCGAGCACCACCGGCCCACCCCGCAGGTCCGACAACGCCACGTGCTGGTCGGGCGTGCTCGGCAGCACGAAGTTCGGCGCCCGTTGACCCGACGACAGCAGCTCTCGTCCCCTCGACATGACACAATCGTCGGCGCGCCCTGGGCGAGACCGGACCACCCTGTCGAGGTGGGCAGGGCGCCGTATCGCGCCGCCGGGGTGATCAGCGGACGCCGGCAAGGGTCCTGTCGGCCCATTGCCGCAACGCAGACGCGGGCGCGGCACCCGACTTGCGCGCGAGGACCTTCCCGTCGTGCATGATCAGCAGCGTCGGCACCGCCTTCACGTCGAACCGGCGGGACAGCGCCGGAGCGGCGTCCACGTCGACCTTGACGAGCTTCACCTCGCCGGCGAGCTCCCGGGCGACCTGCTCCAGGGCGGGTGTGACCATGCGGCACGGCCCGCACCAGGTCGCCCACAGGTCGACCACCACCGGGAGGGCCGACTGCTCAGCCACGGCGGCGAACGTGGTGTCGGTCGCGTCGGCGATCCACGGCAGAGACTGATGGCAGTTGCCGCACCGCGGGACGCCGGGGGACGCCGTGGGGACGCGGTTCCTACGCCCGCAGTACGAGCAGGCGACGATCTCACCGCTCACGCGCCGGGCCTACCCCCATCCGTGGCGGTCATGCACCACGTGTGCCCACGCCACATCCGCGGCGCGGCGATCCGTTCCGCCTGGCCCGGAGAGGCCCCGCTCCGCTCGCGGTCAGAGGACCTCGAGCGGAGCGGCGCCGTCCGGCGGCGGGAACGCGCGGTCGAGGTCGGTGAAGTCCTCGGCGGTGAGGCGCACGTCCAACGCGGCACGGTTCTCCGCGGTCTGCTCCGGGTGGGCGGCCTTCGGGATCGTGGTGATCCCGTCCTGGCGGACCACCCACGCCAGCGCCACCTGCCCCGGGGTGACGCCGTGGCGCTCGGCGACGGCGACGACCGCCGGGTGGCGCAGGACGGATCCCCGGTGGTCGAACGGCGCGTAGGCCATCACGGTCAGCCCGGAGCGCTGGCACGCCGGCAGCAGATCCCACTCGATACCGCGACGGGCCGAGGTTGTACAGCACCTGGTCGGTCTGCGCGGCGTGGCCGTCGGGCACCGCGGTGACCTCTCGCAGGTCGGTGGTGTCGAAGTGGCTCCGTTGCGTTAAGCGTTGACAAGGTCGGGGCAGCCTTGAGCGGTGAAGTCGTCGATCCGCCTACGCCGGTGGCTGCCGCCGAGGTCGGCGTTCGCCGGCTTCAGGTTCCCGCCGGAGGTGATCGTCGTCGCGGTGCGCTGGTATCTGCGGTACTACCTGTCCTACCGGGACGTCGAAGAACTGCTCGTCGAGCGTGGCGTCGAGGTCGACCACGTCACGGTTTACCGGTGGGTGCAGCGGTTCACCCCTCTGCTGGCCGACGCTGCCCGGTTCGGCCGCCACGCGCCGGGCGACAGGTGGCAAGTTGACGAGACCTACGTCAAAGTCAACGGCGTCTGGCGCTACGTGTACCGCGCGGTCGACCAGCACGGGCAGGTCATCGACGTGCTCGTCTCGGCACGCCGTGACGCTGACGCGGCGCGGAGGTTCTTCCGCCGGGCGCTGTCCACGCTGAAAATTACGCCCAGCGAGGTGGTCACCGACGCCGCCGCGGTCTACCCCGCGGTCCTGGACGAGCTGATCCCGTCCGCGTGGCACCACGTCGAGCAGTACGCCAACAATCCGATCGAGGCGGATCACAGCCAACTCAAGCAGCGGTTGAGACCGATGCGCGGGCTACGAACGGACAAGACCGCGCGGGTGATCATCGCAGGGCACGCCTTCATGCAGAACCTCCGCCGCGGTCACTACGAATTCGCCGTCGACGCCCCGCCGGCAACGCGGGTCGCTATTGCGTTCTCCGAACTCGCCCAAGCGATCTGACCGCAAACCCAGGCACGGGTTCAACATGTCCGCCGGCCCACAACGCAACGGCGCCCTTCTGCCTCCTCGTCAAACGGGCTGGTGTCCCACCGGGCCGGCTTCACGACCTAAGCTGCGGCGCCGCGTCTCTCGCCCACGAAGCCGGAGCCGACCTCATCGACGGCACCCGGCTGCGGGCCGTGGACTCCCCAGCCGAGCGCCACCCAGGCGTGCGGGATCCGCGCGGTGAGCATTCGCGATGTCCGAGGACGCCCTCGGCGGCGGTGGCTTCGCGGCGTAGGTCATGCCGCCACGGAGCGGGCCGGCGCTCTGCCAACGGAATCGAGGTGTCGCAGCGCCTGCACGTAGGACGTGATCAGTCCCGTCTCGAGATATGGCACGCGGTGGACGTCGCAGAACGCTCTGACGATGTGTTGGGCATGGCGCAGGTTGCCTCGCGGCATTGATGGGAACAGGTGATGCTCGATCTGGTAGTTCAAGCCACCCAGCGCGAAATCGATGAGCCAGTTCCCACGGACATTGCGCGACGTGAGAACCTGCCGCCGCAGGTAGTCGGCGCTGTCGGCGGCACTCAACGTCGGCATGCCCTTGTGGTTCGGCGCGAACGAGCAGCCCAGATACAACCCCAACAGGCACTGATGCACCGCGATGAACACCAACGCTTTCATCGGTGAGAGCAGCAGGAAGACAGCCGCCAGGTAGCCGGCCACGTGTACGCTCATCAGCAGCCCTTCACGCGTGCGGGCCTGGGTACGGTCCGCGAGGAGATACCGCACGCTGGACACCCGCAGGCTGACGGCCTCCAGCAGCAGCAGCGGGAAGAACGCCCACGCCTGATACCGAAAGAACCGCCGCGCGATCGGACCGCTTGCCTGCGCCTGGCCGGTGGTGAAGATCACCGCCCCGGCGCCAATGTCAGGGTCCTTGTCCTCGTCGTTCGGATGGGCGTGATGACGGCTGTGCTTGTCCACCCACCAGCCGTAACTGAATCCGACGCCGATGTTCGCGAGGACCACGCCGAGGACGTAGTTCGTCGGTCCGGACCGGAAGATCTGGCGGTGCCCGGCATCGTGACCGAGGAAGCCCAGCTGCGTGGACACCACCGCGGCATATGCCGCCACGACGAGCTGCCACCACGAGTCGCCGACCAGCACGAACGCGCTCACTCCGACAGCGCACAAGACGAACGTGAAGGCGATCTGACCGGCGTAGTAGCCGGGACGGCGATCCAGCAGACCAGCCCGCTTGATCTGCTGGGACAACGCTGAGTACGCGCTTCCGCGCGGACCCACGGTTGGCGGATCGCCATCTTCAGCTAGCACCGTAGGCCCTTGTGTTGACCAGGCCCTTGTATTGACCGCATCACTACTCCAGCCGCACGTCGATGAGTACGAGGTGCCCCCGGGGTCCTGGGCGACTTGATCTCGTCTACCCGTCCTGCACGACGGCTAACCCTCGACAGCGGCACTGCGCCACCCTCCAATGGACCGACGACGGGCTACAGCCGTTCGGCGTGCCGAGGCAGAACAACCCGACGGTGTAGGACACACAGTTCCAGGCACTCGACGCCAACGTAAGCCGTGCGGACCCGAGCCCGAACATCTCCTTCACCGTCCGCGCCGAGTTCGCGACGGCGTTCCTTTTGGCGTCGGCGTTGCTTCTGGCGACGGTGTCTCTGACGGCGACGGCTGCGCGTGGCGCGCGAATGCAGCTGCACCGCCTTGGCGGTCTACGTCCCACCACTCGCACCGTTCGGTGCCGGACAGCTGGTACCGCAGGTCCAGGACCTCGGTGCCGGCGGTGCGCAGGTCGTCGTAGTGGGAGTCGGCGAACTGCTTGCGCAGCCACCGCCGGATGTCGCGGTAATCCGGCTCTTCGCACAGTGGGGTGGTTGCGATGCGGCCGGCCGCCCACCGGGGCCGCCGCACGACCGGCGCCGGTTTGGGACACAGAGTGCGGGTAGCCGCCGCGCGTCGGCCCGATCTGGTCGGCGCTTCCCGGCACACGATGGAGGTACGGTGTTCACGCACGTCAAGGACCTGCAGTTCGAGGTTCGGGTGGAGCGTCCCGATCCTCGGTTCGCCACGTTGCTGCAGGAGCAGTTCGGCGGCGCAAACGGTGAGCTTGCTGCGGCGATGCAGTACTTCACCCAGGCGTTCATGCTGCGCAAGCAGGACCCGAAGATGTACGACCTGTTCATGGACATCGCCACCGAGGAACTGAGCCATCTGGAGATGGTCGGCGCGACCATCACGATGCTGCTCGACGGTCTCAACGACGACCTGAAGCACGCCAACGAAACCTGTGACTGGATGCCGCTCGTCGGCAACGCGGCCGGCCGTGATCAGGTGATGCATCAGGTGGCGACAACACCACTGTTCATGGCGCTGACCGGCGGCGGCCCGGACGTGGTCAACGCCGCGGGCGCGCCGTGGACCGGCACGTACGTCAACGCCAACGGCGAGCCCTCCGTGGACCTGCGCAGCAACATCGCCGCCGAATCCCGCGCGAAGATCGTCTACGAGTATCTGAAGCAGTTCACCGACGACCCGGGGGTTCAGGACACGTTGACGTTCCTGATGACCCGCGAGGTGGCGCACTTCCAGCAATTCACCGCAGCGCTGAACGAAATGCCGGTCAACTTCCCGCCCGGCCGACTCCCCGGCGACGACCGCTTCCAGAACGTCGCGCTGAACATGTCCGACTCCGGGTCTGACCGCGGGCCGTGGAACCAGGGCCAAGGCCCATGGCCGGCCGGCACGGAATGGCGTTACGTCGAGCAGCCCACAGCCTGGGTCGGCTCCCCCGAGCGCCACAACCGGGGCGCCGACCCGGGCGCCACCCGCACGCCGGCCGTCGAGGGCACACCGCCGTTCGTGCACCAGCAGCACGTGGCCGAAGCAGGTGCGGCATCGCGGTAGCCGAATGCATGGGCGCCGGGCGAGCTCAGGCCATTGCTTGTACTGGCTCGCCCGCAGCGCCCCGCCACATCTCAACGGGTCATCGCTGGCCTTCAGTGTCAACGGCCATGGTGTTGCCACGGCCACGGCCACGGTTCAGTTCGGCCAGGGCGCTCTGAACCAGCGGCCCTGCACCGTCGCACCGCCGGCACGAATCGTCCGGAAGCGTTGACTGCCACCTACCACCCTCGTCGGACGCAGCCTAGCCGACCCGGTATCGCAGGTAGACCACGCCGTTGCCGAACCGGCGCTCGTCCAGCAGTTCCAGCTCGAGGTGGAGACCGGCGGGTAACGCGCGCGTTCCTCCACTCACAACGACGGGGTTGAGCAAGAGGTGGCACTCGTCCACCAGACCGGCCGCGAGCGCCTGCGCCGCAAGCTGCGGACCCCGGACGGTGACGTCTCGTCCGGCGGCTTCTTTCAGCCGGCGGACGGCATCCGGGGCGAACTCCCGCTCGAGCCGGGTCCGCGCGCTGGAGGCCGCGTCCAGCGTCGAGGAGTAAACGACCTTCTCGGCCGCCTGCCAGATCCGCGCGTAGTCACGCACAACGGCCGGCTCGTCCTCGCCGATGGAGGCGGTCTCCCAGTAGATCATCGTCTGGTACATCCGGCGCCCGCAAAGGTAGGTGCCGACCGGCCGTTCCCTGTCGTTGACGAAAGCGAGCACCTCCTCGTCGGGCGCCGCCCAGTCGAAGTCGCCGGTGTCGTCAGCGGTGAAGCCATCGAGCGACGCGATCGCCGAGTAGATGAGGTTGGCCATTGCCCAATCTTGCCAATGCCGCGCCCGGTCACCGACCGGCACCGCCCCGCTCCTCGCCGTGCTACGGGAGCGATTACCGCACCCGCAACCTCCGGCGCCGCTGCCTGCGCGGCTGCCGCGCACCCTGGACCGCACCCGCCTCCGGCTGGCCCTCAACGATCCTCGAGGCGTTTGCGCAGTTCACGGCCAGGGTACCCCGAGCATCGACCCCAACCGCAGGTGCAGGGAGAGTCGATGTCCACCGACGCGATCGTGATGCTCAAAGACGACCACAAGGGCGTCAAGCGGCTGTTCAAGGAGTTCCAGGCCGCGCACGGTGGGCCACCGGCCCGCAAGGCGAAGATCGTGACGCAGATCCTCGAGGCGCTGACCGTGCACACCTACCTGGAGAACGAGGTCATGTACCCCGAGGTCCGCAGCCTGCTGCCCGACCTCGAGGAGGACATCCTCGAATCGTACGAGGAACACCACGTCGCCGACGTGCTGTGCCTCGAACTGTCCACGATGGACGCCGACGATGAGCATTTCGACGCGAAGGTCACCGTGCTCATCGAGAACGTGTCCCACCACATCGAGGAAGAGGAGCAGGACTGGTTCCCGAAGGTCCGCCAGGGCCTCGGCCGCAACCAGCTGCAGGAGATCGGCGCGAAGATGCTGCAGCTCCGCCCTAACGCACCGACGAAGCCCAGCCAGCCCGCCGCGCTGAAGAAGGCCCTCGACGCCGTCCGCGCCTGACCACCGCCGCAAACACAACGAGGGGGGCCGGCGGGCCCCCTCTTGCTGTACTAACGCAGTGCGCCTTCGAGGTCGGCCCCGTCACCTTCGAGCGGCCCTTGATGTGACGCCGCTTGGCCTCCGCGTACAGCCTCCTGCGCGTCGAGTCGAGTTCGTCACTCGGGCGCTCGCCGACGACGTACCAGCCCCGGAGACCATGCGCCGGCTCGTCCACGCGATCCTCACCCACCAGCATGAGCAGTTGCAGGACGATGCGACCGCGCTGCTCATCCACTGGCACCCGGACACCGGCGCCACGGCCTGTGCAAATCGCATCATCCCGCCGATGCAGGCCGGCGGCTGGCTCCCTCACACGCTGCGGAGACCTCTACACCGGCTTCGAACCGCGCTCACCCGCCACCATCCGGCACGGTGATGCCGTGACCCGCTCCCAGCAGCACGGATGGGGCGCGGCGCGCGGCACCGATGGGTCCTCCAGCGCATCAATACCTGCCGTGCATTTTGTCGCGGGTCTGTGGACACCCCGGTACGATCGGTCGTACGCACGATCGCAAGGTTGCCCCAGACCTCGACACTCGGCTCGCGGGTGAGGGGTGTGCAGGTGCAACAGGATGGCCTATGGGCCTTGACCGTCTCGACGACTCCGACGACCACTGCCGTGTACGTGTGCCTCGCGGGCGCCATCGATGCAGTTACCGGACCGCCGTTACAGGATGTGGTCGAACAGGTTCGCGACGCGGCGCCGGGCGCGGTGCTCATTGATCTTGCCCGGGTGACGTTCGCAAGCTCCGCGTTGGTCAACTTCATTGCCCGGATACGCATCGCCGTGGCGCCGGAGGCGGTGGTGGCAGTGTGTCGGCCGACGTCCATGACCCGTCTGCTTCTGACACTGACCGGCATGGGTTCGATTCCCATCCTGAACACTGCGGAGTCACCGCTTGACGCCGATCGGCATTCTCCAGCAGCGGGCGGTCAGTCATGAGGAGGTCCTGACGGAACAAACTGCAGACGGTGTTGCGAAGCCGGCTCGCGATCGAGCAGGCCAAGGCGCAGTCGAGCAGGTCCGCAATGTCGACGTCGATGTGGCCTTCGACATGATCGGGGCCTACGCCCGCCGCGCCGACAGCCGCCTCAGCGATGTCGCCCGCCTGGTCGTCACTGACCTGGCCAGCCTGCCCGACCTGGCCAAGGCGGAACTGCACTGACTGACCGTGGCCGAGTCGGCACGACGCTGCACCGGGTCGCTGCGGTCAGCCCGATCACCGCGAAATGGGCCGGTCTGCGCAGCGGCCGCGCCATGGCAGCCCGCCCGTGCCAGTACCCGCCCGCGGCACGGACGCACTGCCGCACTGGGACTACCGCGTTGGGACGAGCATGCTACGCAGCCGTCCAGCGAGGCCGCGCATCACCGACCCCGGCTTCTGTTGCTCACCCGCCAGCGCCGACACGGCGATCAGCGCGCCGGTCAGTACAGGCACCGACCACTGGGCGACCCGCTGTTGCCGCTGCACAGAACGGACTTCAGGAGGGGTCTCCGCGGACGGCTCCGTCACCCCCTCGACCGGTACCTCGGCCGCCTGCTCCAACTCCTTGCCGAGCTTTCGGCTGTACACGGTGGCGCCGAGCGCCGCGAGGGTGACCGCGGTCTTGGCGGCACTCATCGCGCCGACGCCCCGCTGCCCGACGACGCGTCGTCGTTCGGAGGCCAGGATGCCGGTTGCCCCGATCAGGTGGGCGCCAATCGCGGCGAGATTGATCGGGGCCCAACGGTCCCAGCCAATCGACGAAATCGTCAGCCGTTCCCGCGGATTGCCGGCTTTGCCGGCTGCGCCGTTGAGGCCCACCGCACCCATCAGCGAGCCGCCGAACCAGGCGGCAAGGCCGGTGTCGTGCATCGATCGCAGGATCGTATCCCGCTCGCCGATGCCGTTGCTCTTCGTCATCGTGTTCGCCATCATGACGCCGCCTTACCCGTCCGCACCTCGTACATGTCCGCATCCGGGGCGGATCCGGTGAGGGTTCGGCCCGGCCGACGTGTCACGGCGTGCGATCCAACCTGGAGTGGTCGCCGGCTGGTTGTGAGGGGTAAACAATCAGGGCTACCTCAGAGAGTGATCGCCTGTTGCTGGGCATAACCGTGCGCGGCCGTCGTGGGTGGGTGGGCGTGTCGGTGTGTCCATTCGGGACGTTGGTGTGCTGTAGTCAGTAGGTACCGATGTTGGAGGAACTGTCGCGGGAAGAGCTGATCGGGCTCTGCCGACAGTTGATCACCCGGGTGGCAGAGCTGGACCAATTGCGGCAGGCCAACGCCGAGTTGACCGACCGGGTGGCGCAGCTGGAACGGCTGGTCTCGCGGAACAGCAAGAGCTCCGGTATGCCGCCGTCGAAGGACGACAATCCGGGCCGGACCCCGTGTCGTACCATGTCGAAGAAGAGGGCAGGACTGGTATCCGAAGGCCCGCGACGGTCTCGGCCGCGACCAATCGCGAGAGATCGGCGCGAAGATGCCGGCTGCGTGCTCACCACCGGCATGTCGCACGGCGGCCCGCGCCGGGCCTCCCGGTCGAACCGGTCGAGGCGCAGGTGGAACACGACAACACCGTCGAGCGGCGGCAGCTCCTCGAAGTCGAACGCCGGCTCGGTGCGCCGCTTCGTCGGCTCTAGCCGAGTTAGAGGTCCTAACGAAATGATCGAGCCGGTCAGGGCCGGTGAGATCGATGATCTAGAGTGGCGCTTCGTGCGCAAGGGCGAGCGGCTGCCTTGGATGGTGCCGGACGAACTGTGGGAACGGATCGAGCCGCTGCTGCCGCAGCAGCAGCGGAACTACCGTTACCCGGGACGCAGACGGCTGCCGGATCGGCAGGTGCTGTGCGGGATCTTGTTCGTGTTGTACACCGCGATTCCATGGGAGTTCCTGCCGCAGGAACTCGGGTTCGGCTCTGGCATGACGTGCTGGCGTACTGCTCGCGCTGATCGATCTCGCCGTGCGGGCGGCTACCAACCGGATCGCCGCCGCCGCGCTCACGACCGGCGACCCGCATCGCCTGCTCGCCGCCACCGCCAGCGGGGTACTGCTCGGCGGCGGATACCTCGCGCTGGCGTTGCTCACCACGTCCCAGGCGGCGGGGTGAGAACGTGGCCGAGCTGGGTTGTGGTCAGCCGCCATGCCAGCGCGGCGGCGGACAGGCCGCCGATGCCGCCCGCCACCCAGGACGCGGCGCGAGCCGAGGATGCGGTGGCAGCGCACCCGCGACTCATGCCGGTACGGCTCGATGAGCGCGCGGAGCGCCTCACCGTCGCCGCTGCGCGCCAACGCCGGCAGATCCCCGGGCGAGCGCCGGATCCATCGCGTGTCGGCTCCTTCTCTCCGTTGTTCCCCCTGCGGATGGATGGACACCGCCGGGGCCGGAAGGTCGTCGGCCTGGGCCGAGATCTGACATGACCGAGCAGTGCACCTCCGCCGTCGAGGGCGGCGCGCACAGGCGGCGAGCTCAGCGGCCCGCCTGCGGCGGCGGGGGTGCGGCGGTCGTGGTCGGCCATGGTGCGGCCGGCGGGGCGGAGGCGACCTTTCTATCTCCTGTCGGCCGAACCTGAGCGCGGAGCGGTGCGGCACGAGAGGCCCGGCGACGGTCCAACGTTTGTCGAGTCCGTCGCGGGGGATCTACCTCCCACCGCGGATGACGAGATGACGAGAGGAATCCCGCCGCGGCCAGGCTGCGCAGCATCGCCGCCACAGGTGTGATCCCACTGCCCGCCGTGAGGAACAACAGCCGGTCGGGAAGCGGCTCGGGTAACACGAAGTCACCCTCGGCCGGGGTGAGGCGAACGATCGTCCCGGGCGTCGCGTGGCGCACCAGGTACGGCGACACCAGCCCGTCCGGGGTGGCCTTGACGGTGATCGTGAGGCACCCGTCGGTGCGGTGCGGTGACGAGGACAGCGAAAAGGGACGCCAATGCCGGACACCCCGGACGTCGACCCCCACCCGCACATGCTGCCCGGCGCGATGACCCGTCCACCCGATCCCCGGACGGATCGTCAGGCTCGCCGTGGAAGCGGTCTCCGGCCGCACATCCTCGACCCGCCCACGCAGTTCCCGCCGCGACCACAGCGGATTGACCAACCCGAGATAGTCATCCGGTAGCAGCGGCGTGGTCAGCCAGGCCGCCGCGTGCAGCAGCCGCCGACGTACGGTCAACCCGCGGCGCCACCCGACGACGGTGGCCAAGGTGTCGGATGACGTCAACCGGTGCACCCCCTCAACGGCGCGCAACCTACCCCTGTGCACCCGGAGCTAACCGCCGCAGCCGACCTGCTATGCCAGCACCGCGCCCGACAACCGTGGCCGCCAGGCAGGGTTCCGTTGCGTTGAGCGTTGGCAAGATCGAGGCAGACGTGAGCAGTGAAGTCGTGACCCGCCCGCGCCCGTGGCTGCCTCCGAAGTCTGCGACGGCCCGCCATCTCGGCCGAGCATTTGGCGTTGCCGGGTGGTGAACACCGCGAGTGGCTTCCGGCGGGCGAGCAGCTGCGAGATCACTTCAGGGTCCATGGCGGTGCCGCCGCGTGCGGACGCGGGGGCTGCGGTGGACCGCTCCGTCCGCACAACGACCGACGAGCACGGCGCAGGACGGAGATAGCAGCCCGCCCACACGGCCACCGTGCACGTGTCGTAGGAGGCGCTACGGCGCCCTGGTAGCGGTCGGTGTGAATGGATGCTGTCGTTACTGCTGGGGGTTGGCCTGCTGCTCGTGGCGCAGTCCGGGGCGATCAGGCGTAGGGTGATGATGTCGCTCCGATCCCTGGTGACCGTCGAGCCAGGGCCGTCCCCACTGCGGACTTCGGCGTTCAGGCCTGCTGCATTTGTCGATGCGCTCCCGTCGTACCCGAAGCGGCCCACAGTTCCGCCCGCAAGCGCTCGCGCTGCGGGACGCGATTCATAAGCAATGCGAAGGAACGTGAGCGCGATGGTCAACATCGCCAACGACCACAGCACCGCATCCCGCAACGCCATCGGCACCGCCGCCAACCCGCTCGTCCCGGACTGGGACGTCACCGGATACCGGCCGGCAGATCACGGCGGTGCCAGCCCTGCCGCCAACACCGGCGACCGTCATGTGTCCGCACCGGCATCGACGGCCCATGCAGACACACGTTCGGCGACCGCCGCCCGGTATCTGGTGGCCGGGATCCGGCTGGCGCTCGGGTGGATCTTCCTGTGGGCGTTCCTGGACAAGGTCTTCGGCCTCGGGTTCGCCACCCCATCGGCGCGGGCCTGGATCAACGGTGGCAGCCCGACCAACGGATTCCTGGGCTCGGCCAAGGGCCCGTTCAGCGGCTTCTACCATGCCATCGCCGGGACCGCCGTTGCCGATGTGCTGTTCATGGGCGCGCTCCTCGCGATCGGTGTCGCGCTGCTGCTCGGCATCGGGATGCGGCTCGCCGCCGTCGGCGGCGCACTGCTGACCGTCATGATGTGGACCGCTGTGCTGCCCCCGGCCAGCAACCCGTTCATGGACGACCACCTCGTCTACGCGGCCGTCCTGATCCTCTTGGCGCTGCTCGGCGCCGGGAACACCCTCGGACTGGGCCGCAGCTGGGCCGCCCTGCCGCTGGTGCGCCGCGCACCCTGGCTGCGGTAGCCGCACCGGCCACCGGCTGTACCTCCGTACGTCAGCCGATCTCGTCGGGTCCGACCGCTTCGGCCGCCGGACCCGACAGGGCGGACACCAACCTCGAGAAGGTCGCCATGAACGATCACCGCGAAACGCGCGACCGGCGCATCGTCATCGGCGTCGACGGCTCGATTCACTCCAAGACGGCGCTGCGCTGGGCGATCACCCAGGCCCGGCTGGTCGGCGCGCCGGTCGAGGTCGTCAGCGCCTGGCAGGAGCCCGTGCTGATCGGCCACTCCTACGGCGGGCCACCCCTGCCGTATGAGGGCGAGAGCATCGCCACCATCACCGAGAAGGTCCTCGCCGAAACGGTCGCGGATGTCACCGGTCAGCAGGACCAACCCGTCGAGATCCGCACCCGCGTCGCGCAGGGTCACCCGGCCCAGGTCCTGCTGGAAGCGGCCGCCGGCGCGCAGATGCTGGTCCTCGGCAGCCGTGGGCACGGCACGCTCGCCGGGATCCTGCTCGGATCGGTCAGCCAGCACTGCGTGCAACACGCACCGTGCCCCGTCGTCGTCGTGCCGCAGGACCCCGCCCCGTCCCGCCCGTAAGCCGCAGCCGTCGGCGTCGGCCCAGCAGCCAGCGAGGAACACCGCGTCGTCGTATCCCTCACGTCGTGGACGCCATCCACGTTCGCGGGGGTTAGGCGCATGACGCGGGAAGCGGGTCGACGTTTCGATCCCGTCTCGTCCTGCACTGCTCATCTGTCGCGGCCGCATAACCTTTGAGTGTCGGAGGCGGCTCATGATCGCATCGTTGGTGCGCAAATATCCGGATAGGGCAGCGTGGTGAGCGTCGACCGCAGGTTGCGTCTGTGGGGCCTCGCTGCAGCATATGCGGCCAGCGGACCGGTCACTGTCGCACATGTGTGCGCCGCGGCGACCTCTACCACCGTCACGGACGGTGCCGCCATCGCCGTGGCGCTGACCGCAACCCCCCGCGAGACCATCTACAGCAGCGACCGGACCGCTTCGGAGATCGAGGAGCTGAGCCTGACCCTCGGCGAGGGTCCTTGCGTCGACGCACTCGGTGGCACCCTGGTGCTCGTTCCCGATCTCGGCACTGTCCAGAGCCGGGCGCGGTGGCCCGTTTTCGCGCCGGCCGCCGTGGAGGCGGGTGTGCAGGCGATCTTCGCGCTGCCGCTCCGGGTCGGCGCGATCCGGCTCGGTGTCCTGGATCTCTATCGTGCCGGACCGGGCGAACTGGATCATGAGCAATTGCTCGACGCGCTGATGCTGGCGGACACGGCATGCGCGCTCCTGCTCGATGCTGTCGACACCGCGCTACCAGCCTCGGGGCGCATCCCCGAATCGGCCGGCCTTCAGCACCCGGAAGTGCACCAGGCCACCGGCATGGTCAGCGTACAACTGGGACTGTCTGTGACCCTTGCCCTGATCCGCCTTCGGGCCTATGCATATGTCCACAACCGGCGGCTACGGGACGTCGCGGGCGACGTGGTCACCCACCGTCTACGATTCAACCCCGAGGGCTCCAGCGGCAATGGTCGATCCGAAGGTGACTGAGGTGGCGCGTGCCGTGCTGCCCGGTCTGTCCCACGCTGCAGGCGACCAGCAGGCGCGCGGCATGATGCATGACCAGGGGGCTTGAGATGGCTGAGATCGCATTGGCCGACGTGCTCGTCGAGATGGCGGACACACTCGTCAACGACTTCGACGTGATCGACTTCATGCACGTGCTGACCGAACGGTGCGTGCAGCTGTTGGGCGTCTCCGCCGCGGGGATCTTGCTCACCGATCAGCAGGAGACCCTGCAACTCGTGGCGGCCTCCTCGGAGCGGGCCCGGCTGCTGGAGCTGTTCCAGCTGCAGACCGACCAGGGACCCTGCGTCGACTGCTTCACTACGGGACGGCCGGTATCGGTGTCCGACATACGTTCCGCCGGCCGCTGGCCCCGATTCACGGCCGCGGCGGCGGAGGTCGGCTTCATCTCGGTCCATGCCCTGCCGATGCGTCTGCGCACCGAAATCATCGGGGCGCTGAATCTCTTCGGCGTCGAAGCCGGGGCGCTGGACGACGACAAACTCCGAGCCGGCAAGGCCCTCGCCGACGTCGCCACGATCGGGCTGCTGCAGCAGCGCGCGATTCGCAGCCGCGACACCCTGACGGATCAGCTGCAGACCGCGTTGAACAGCAGGGTCCTGATCGAGCAGGCGAAAGGCGTCCTTGCCGAACGTCTGCACCTGGATCTCGACCAGGCCTTCGCCCTGCTGCGCCGCGCCGCCCGCACCCGCAACCGCCGCCTTTCCGAGCTCGCGCAAGCCATCGTCGACGGCACCGAGAACCTCTCTGCCACGGTTCGCTGAGCGGGAGCGACCCAAGGCAAGGCCGGCGACCTGCGCGACGGTGCCGGTGACGCGGTCCTCGCTGCCGCGGCTGATCGACTCGTCCAAGCCGGCGAGCAGCGGGACGTAGGCAGCGGGCACGCCACCTTGGACGAGGTGGGCGGTGCACTCCTGGACCGAGCGGCTGTGGTGGTGGATGGGATGCCCCCGCAGCGCGGCGACGAGCTCGCACACCTCCGCGTAGCGCGGACGAGCTCGGAAGGACGACCCGCTGGAGACCGGACCCGGCTCCGGCGGACAGGAACCGGGCCACTGCCGGTGCCGGGTCCGAGCCGTCGGTGGGTGTCGGCGTCGGCGTTCACCGGCGACCTCGACGCCGGTCGCGCTGCGGGTGCCGACGACTACATTGCCAAACCGTTCGCCAATGCCGAGTTGCTTACCCCCGCGACAACGCGTAGGGGACGTTGCTGGCGCCCGACCTCGGCTGCGGCGGTGCTGAGCTGGGCCGTCGACTCTGGAACAGGTCACGGCATCGTGCTGGGCGAGGCTGACCCGGTAGACCCATACGCGCACATGACATCGGTCGCAGAAATGACCGACGGTGACAGATCGGTCCGATGTGGGTTGGTAGGGCGTAGAGTGATCGTGTCACTCCGGTCCCCAGTGGCAAGGTCCTGTAGGCGTTACGGACTCGCCGGCCACCTGAGGGGTCAACATGACTGAGACCACGCCTTCGTTGATCGTTATCCGTGCGGCTGGTCGGGCTCCGGCGGTGTCACGATGAGCACGGCCGTCTTCCCGGTGCGACGCACCGAGCCCGCGACGTTGTCGGCGCGCCCGCCGGATCGCTGGAAGCCGCGCCCCCCGTACTGTGGCGAAACTGTCCACATCGGACATTCTAGTGTCGGACGCGCGCCAGGCGTACGCCGACGTGCTGCTGGCCCGGCTTGGCGAGATGGCGCCCGGCGATACCCGCAGGCTGGCGGCCTGGACCCGGGCGATCGAATGGTATCTGCCGATGTCGGTGTATCTGGCCCGCCGGTACGGTGGCCGCGGCGAACCCCTGGCAGATCTCACCCAGGTCGCCGCGATCGGGGTTGATCAAGGCGATTGACCGGTACGACCAGACCCGGGGCGTGCCGTTCGCCAACTATGCCGTCCCGACCATCGTCGGTGAGATCAAACGGTATTTCCGGGACACCGGCTGGACCGTCCGGGCGCCGCGCCGGCTGCAGGAACTCGGTCCGCAACTCGCCTCAGCCGGCGAGGAGTTGGCGCAGGTGCTGCACCGCTCACCGACGACGGCGGAGTTGGCCACCCGGTTGGGCGTCAGCAGCGACGACGTGGTGGAAGGTCAGCGGTGCGCGAACGCATACCGGCCACGGTCGTTCGAACAGCCGGCGCCAGGCGCCGACAGTCTGCTGCTGTCCGACGTCCTCGGCGGGCCCGATCCCGGGCTCGACGCGGTCGAACAGCGCGAAACGTTGCGTCGTGGCCTTGCCGCGCTGCCTGCACGGGAACGGCACATCATCGCCCTGCGGTTCGTCGGCGACATGACCCAGGCGCAGATCGCCGCAAGGATCGGGGTGTCCCAGATGCAGGTCTCGCGGCTGCTGACCCGTTCCCTGGCCCGGCTACGCGACGGCATGCACGACGACACCGACGGCACTCCACGCGTCCCGGGCCGGAAGGAAGCCAAGTACACCGCAATGTTCGACGCGGTGTTCACCGCTGTGGGCATCAGGATCGTGCGGACGCCGCCGCGGGCGCCGCGGGCGAATGCCTATGCCGAGCGGTGGGTACGAACCGTACGCCGCGAGTGCCTGGACCGGATCCTGATGTACAACCCGCGGCACCTGCTCACCGTCCTCGCGGGAGTACGTCGCGCATTACAACGAACACAGACCACATCAGGGACGCGGTCAGCGCCCTCCAGCCGTCGAGTCCTTGCCGGCACCGGTCACCGATCTCGCCACGGTCCGGATCCGTCGCCGGAAAGTCCTCAATGGACTCAACAACGAGTATTCCAGGCAGCGTAGCCAAGCCGAGTTTCAGAACGGTACACGCCAAGCCTGGTCAGATCTTGCTGGCGTGGCTGCTGGCGCAGAAGCCGTGGATCGGCCGGTTCGGCCGGGCCGCGCTGTCGGCCGGCGCGGTCGTACAGCTCGCCGGCCTCGCCGCGCTCGTGACCGTCCTCGTGCAGGGCTGGCCGCACGTCAGCCTGTGGGCCACCGCGGGGCCGCTGGCCCTGGCCGGCGCCGGGCAGTCGATACTGTTCGTCGGCCTCTTCCGCAGCGTGCTGGCCGACGTCCCGACGCACCTGGGCGGCGTGGGCAGCGGCGTGTTGATCACGCTGCAGCAGAGCGGCCTCGCGCTCGGCACGCTCTACCTGGCCCTGGCGGCGCACAACACCGCGCACGCGTTCGCCACCGTGGAGTACGTCCAGATGGGCATCGTCGCGCTGCTGGCAGTCGGCGCCGCGGCGCCTCCAGGCCGGGCTTTACGGGGTGATGGCCTTGAGCGCGACGGTGTACCAGATGGCTTACTTCCCACCCGAGCCCACGGGGCTCGCGGCGGAATGCACCGGCGGTATTACCTACCGCGTTGCGGGTGCGCGCAGCAAGGGCGCGGCGAGCTTCTCGTTGAGCTCGTCGAATGAGATTCCGAACGTCTCGCGTACGACGACGCCGTCGCGGGTGATGAGGAAGGTGGCGAGGTCGGTATAGACGCGATCGACGCACCCGACGCCGGTGAGCGGGTAGGTGCACTGGGGCACCAACTTCGGTGTCCCGTCCTTCGCGAAGAGGGTCATCATCACGTAGACGCTTTTGGCGCCGATGGCGAGGTCCATCGCCCCACCGACCGCGGGGATCGCGTCCGGCTCCCCGGTGTGCCAGTTGGCGAGGTCGCCGGTGGCTGCGACCTGGAAGGCGCCGAGCACGCAGACGTCGAGGTGGCCACCGCGCATCATCGCGAACGAGTCGGCGTGGTGGAAGTACGCCGCTCCGGGCAGTTCGGTCACGGGGGTCTTGCCGGCGTTGGTGAGGTCGAGGTCGATCTCGTCTGCGGTGGCTGCGGGTCCCATGTTGAGCATGCCGTTCTCGGTGTGCAGCACCACGCCCGAGCTTTCGGGTAGGTGGTCGGCGACCAGTGTGGGCTGGCCGATGCCGAGGTTGACGTAGGCGCCGGGCGGGATGTCCTTGGCGACCAGTGCCGCCATCTGGTGCTTGTTCAGGCTCACACTGCCACCACCCTGTCGACGTAGATGCTCGGCGTCACGACCGCTTCGGGGTCGAGATCGCCGGTCTCGACGACCTCGTGTACCTGGGCCACCACGAGCGTGGCCGCGGTCGCCATCACCGGCCCGAAGTTGCGGGCGGTCTTGCGGTACACGAGATTGCCCATCCGGTCCGCGCGGTGCGCACCGATGAGCGCGACGTCGCCCTTGATCGGGTGCTCGAGGACGTAAAGCCGACCGTCGATTTGCCGGATCTCCTTGCCCTCGGCCAGCGGTGTGCCGACGCCGGTGGGCGAGAAGAACGCCCCGATGCCGGCTCCCGCCGCACGCATGCGCTCGGCGAGAGTGCCCTGCGGCACGACCTCGAGCTCGATGCGCCCCTGGCGGTACAAGCCGTCGAAGACCCACGAGTCGGACTGCCGCGGGAACGAACAGACGACTTTGCGGACCCGGCCCTTCGCCAGCAGTGCCGCGAGACCGGTGTCGCCGTTCCCGGCGTTGTTGGACACCACCGTGAGATCCGAGGCGCCCTGCTCGATGAGCGCGTCGATGAGCTGCACCGGCATCCCGGCCATGCCGAAGCCGCCGACCAGGACCGTCGACCCGTCCTGGAACCCGGCGACCGCCTGGGCCGTGGTGTCGCAGATCGTGGTCCTCATGACACGTTGTCCAGCACGCCCTGCAGCGCGACCGCGGCGATATCGTCGGGGCACACCTCGGCGAGGGCACCGCCGAAGCGGCCGAACGGCGTGCGGGCCGCGGCGTAGAGGTAGGCGGAGCACATGCCCCCAACGTACGACGGCCCGTCCATTGGATCCAATACTGAATCTTGCACAATTGATAACCTGAATGCATGGAACTGCGGCAGCTGCGCTCGTTCGCTGCGCTCGCCGAGGAGCAGCACTTCGGTCGAGCCGCGGCGAGGTTACACATCGCCCAACCGGCACTGTCCCAGCAGATCAAGCAGCTTGAACGTGAGCTCGGCGTCGGGCTCGTCGACCGCACCACCCGCCGGGTGGAGCTGACCAAGGCTGGTCGCCGCTTCGCCGACCACGCCCGTGCCGTGCTCGCGTCGGCCGATCGGGCGTCGACCGACATGGCGCTGGTCGCCTCCGGCCACGCAGGACGGGTGTCGGCGGGCTTCATCGGCACCTCGACGTACGACCTACTGCCCCTGGCGGCGCGCGAGGTGCGCAGCGAACTCCCGGACGTGCAGCTCGACCTGCACGGGGAGCTGCTCAGCCCAGCCCTTGTGGCCGGGCTGCTCGACGGCACCTACGACCTCGTGGTGCTGCGGCCCGACGGGGTGCAACGGCGCGGGGTCGAGATGCGCACGCTGCGCCGTGAGCCCCTGGTGGCGGTACTGCCGGATCGGCACCCGCTCGCCGGGCGGCGGAGCATCGACCTCGCGCACCTGGCGGGTGAGCCGTTCGTCATGCACTTCTCGGGCCACCGCTCGTCGATGCACGAGCATGTGCTCGCCGCCTGTGCCTCTGCGGGCTTTCGCCCCACCTCGGTCATGGAGGTCGGCGAGACCGCCACCCTGGTTGTCTTTGTGGCGGCTGGCCTCGGCGTCGCGCTGGTGCCCGAGCCGGTGCGGAGCCTCGCCCTCCGCGGCGTCTCCTATGTGGCACTCAACGGCGCATCGACCGTTGACCTCGGCCTTGCGACCCGAGCGGGCGAGGGATCCCCCGCCGTCCGCCGGGTCGCCGAGATTGTCGCTCGCAGCGCTGAGCTGCGCGGACACCCTTCTCGGCCGGCGCCGGCGGCGCGAGCCCGCGGCGACACCTGAGCCGGGTGCCGGGTTTGTCCAGGAAGACGCGGCGGACACCACGGCTAGACTGTGACGATGGCGGAGATCACGCCTCCGGCGCCGGTGGCGTTCTCCACCGCGGGATTGCCCGAACGGCAGCGCGTCGAGTTGTGGGAGAGCCACAACGCCGAGGCCCTCATCGGCCTGCGCTGTCGCACCCTCACCGCGGCCGTGCTGGAGGCGACCGAGATCAACGTGCAGCTGGAGCGGATTCACCTCGCCCGGGTGCGCGGCAACTCCCACGTCGTCGAGCGTGACGAGACACTGATCAGGCGCCGGCCCGCCGAGTCCGTCGCGCTGTTCTTCAGCCTGGTCGGGGAGGCGTTCTTCTACCACGACGACGGGGTCCGAACCGTCCAGCCCGGCGAGATGCTGATGTGCGACGCCGACCGGCCGTTCATGCGCGGGTTCTCCCACGGGCTCGAGGAGCTTGTCCTGAAGATCCCGCACGCGGTATTCGCCGACGTCACCGGCGTCGACCATGTCGCCCGCCCGACGGTGGTGAACTTCGCCGCCGGTGCCAACTCCGTCGCCCACGCGCTCGCCCGCGAGGTCGGCGCCGCGACCAGATCCGACGACCCACGCCCGGCCAACGAGGCTGCCCTGCTGGAACTGGTCGCCGCGCTCGCCGGCGCGGACCGCGACGCCCTGTCCACTGCACACCGCGCCGCCGCACAGACCTACATCGACCAGCACCTCGCCAACCCGGCCCTGAGCGCACCTCAGGTGGCCGCGGCCGTCGGCATCAGCCCGCGGCACCTCTCCCGGGTCTTCGCCGAAGCCGGCACGACCGTGCCCAAATACGTCCTGGCCCGCCGCCTGGAGGCCGCCCGGAACCTCCTGGAGAAGCCGACGGCGGCCACGATGACGATCGCCGGCCTCGCCCATTACTGCGGGTTCACGTCCGCCGCCCACTTCTCGAACGCCTTCAGGTCCCACTTCGGGGAACGCGCCACGGACGTCCGCCGGCGGGCCCTGTTCTCCCGGACGCTGGACTGACCCACACCGTTTCGCCTTCCGGGCTACAAGCTTGCGTGGATCGGCCATCGCATCGGGTTCTGGCCGAGATGAGCGTCACATGTCGACGCCGCGGTTGCGACTGCTGACACTGGCTCGCTAGGCGCCGGCGCACGACCGGCCCGAGGGGATGTATCGATGCCCGTGTTCAACGACGGCCAGAGTGAGACCGAACTGCCGACGTCCGCGGCGGTCGAGACCGACGTGCTGATCGTCGGATCCGGACCGGCAGGGTCGGCGGCCGCGCTGTTCCTGTCGACCCTGGGTGTCCCCAACATCATGATCACCAAGTACCGGTGGACCGCGAACACCCCTCGGGCGCACATCACCAACCAGCGGGCCATGGAGATCTTCCGAGACATGGGGATCGAGGACCAGGTGCTCGCCGACGCCACCCCGCACCACCTCGTCGGTGACACCGTGTTCTGCACCTCGATCGCCGGTGAGGAGATCGGCCGGATCCACACCTGGGGTACCAGCGCTGCGCGAGAGGCCGACTACCAGCTCGCCTCGCCGTGCCTGACCGTCGACATCCCGCAGACCTACCTCGAGCCGATTCTGGTCAAGAACGCGACGATGCGCGGCACGCAGTCACGGTTCTCCACCGAGTACCTGTCCCACACCCAGGACGCCGACGGCGTCGACGTCCAGGTCCTGGACCGGCTCACCGGCACGCGGTACACGATTCGGGCGAAGTACCTCATCGGCGCCGACGGCGCGCGGTCGAAGGTTGCCGCTGACATCGGGCTGCGGTACGAGGGCGCCATGGACATCGCCGGCTCCATGAACATCACCTTCAAGGCCGACATCAGCGCCTACTGCAACCATCGGCCTTCGGTGCTGTACTGGGTCATCCAACCCGGCTCCAACGTCGGCGGCATCGGCGCCGGCCTGGTCCGCATGGTCCGCCCGTGGAACGAGTGGCTGATTGTGTGGGGCTACGACATCAACGACGAGCCTCCGGTCGTCGACGAGGCCGCCGCGACCCAGATCGTGCGTAACCTGCTCGGCATGCCCGACCTTGACGTGGAAATCACGGGCACGTCGCTGTGGGGCAACAATGAGATGTACGCCGCGCACCTGCAGTCCGGACGAGTGTTCTGCGCCGGTGATGCCGTCCACCGGCACCCACCGAGCAACGGGCTGGGCTCCAACACCTCCATCCAGGACTCCTACAACCTGGCGTGGAAGCTCGCTGCGGTGCTCAGAGGTCAAGCGTCCCCCTCGCTGCTGGACACCTACTCCACCGAGCGCGCCCCGGTCGCCGAACGCATCGTGAAACGCGCCAACAAGTCCAGCCGCGAGTTCGTGGACCTGTTCGTCGCGCTCGGCGTCACCGAGGCCAAGACCGAAGAGGAGATGGTCCGCCAGATCGAGGAGCGCAAGGCCAACACCCCCGCGGGGGCAGCCAAGCGCGCCGCCCTGGTCAAAGCGATGGAACTGAAGAACTACGAGTTCAACGCCCACGGCGTCGAGCTCGGCCAGTGCTACGAGTCCAGCGCGGTCGTCTCCGACGGCACCCCCCGGCCCGAACCCACCCGCGACCCGGACCTGTACTACCAGGCATCGACGGTGCCGGGTTCGCACCTGCCGCACGCCTGGGTCGGCAACAACAAGCGGAAGCTCGCCACGATGGATCTCGCGCCGTACACCCGGTTCACCCTCATCACCGGCATCGCCGGCGAGGCCTGGGAGAACGCCGCCGCGACGGTCGCCCATGCGCTCGGCATCGACCTGACGACCGTCATCATCGGCCCCGGCCGTGAGATCACCGACCTCTACTACGACTGGTCCAGGCTGCGCGAGATCGACGAGAGCGGCGCTCTGCTGGTGCGCCCCGACAAGCACATCGGATGGCGCGCCGCCGTGCTGCCCGCCGACCCCGAGTCCGCACTGCGCGACGCGTTGACCCAGATCCTCGGCCTGGGCAGTCGCGCATGAGCCTGCGGTTCGAGCACGAGACACTCGGCCAGCGCATCCGGTTCGCCTCCGGCGGCGCAGCCCACGCGGTGGGGGAGGAGGTCACACGTCTGGGCGCCTCCCGGGTGATGGTGATCGCCGCACCCGCCGAGACGGCCCTCGCCAAGCAGATCACCGGCGGGCTCCCCGTCGTCCTGGTCCACGACGAGGTCGCGATGCACGTCCCGGTCCCGGTCGCCGAACGCGCCCGAGCAGCTGCCGCCGAGTACGACGTCGACGCGATCGTCAGTGTCGGCGGTGGCTCCACCACCGGCCTCGCCAAGGCGATCGCGCTCACCGCAGGCGTACCGATCGTCGCGGTGCCGACCACGTACGCAGGCTCGGAGGCGACCAATGTGTGGGGGCTGACCGAGGGCGCTCGCAAGACCACCGGCGTGGACCCGCGAGTACTGCCGCGCGCAGTCGTCTACGACGCGGCCCTGACGCTCTCCCTTCCGGTCGACCTGAGCGTCGCATCCGGATTGAACGCGCTGGCGCACTGTGTGGACTCCATGTGGGCGCCCCGCACCGACCCGATCGACGCGGCGCTGGCCGCCGAGGGCATCCGCGCGCTCGCTTCCGGCCTCCCACAGGTCGTCCACGACCCCGAAGGGCTGCCCGGCCGGGAGGCGGCGCTCTACGGCTCGTATCTGTCGGCGGTCGCGTTCGCCTCCGCCGGGTCCGGCCTGCACCACAAGATCTGCCACGTCCTGGGCGGCATGTACGGCTTGCCGCACGCCCCGACCCACGCCGTCGTGCTGCCCTACGTCCTCGCGCTCAACGGGCCGGCCGCCCCCGCCGCCGCCGACCGCATCGCGCGAGCCTTCGGCAGTGACACCGCCATCGAGGGCCTGCAGGCCCTGCGTCGGCGCCTCGACGCGCCCCGGGCGCTGCGTGACTACGGACTCCACGAGGCACAGATCCCGGCAGCGGTCGAGGCGATCCTGCCCGTCGTGCCCGACACCAACCCCGCGGCCGTCACCACCAACGACCTGCAGCGCCTCCTGCACGATGCCTGGGAAGGAGCCGACCCCCGATGACCGCCGACACCAATCCGATCAGCGCCGACACCGACGCTGCCAGCAGCGTGCCGCCTGAGGTCTCGCAGGACCAGCGGGCCCGGGAGGACGAGTTGGTCGGGCGGGTCCTGGACTCGTTCGATGCCACGCCCGACGCCCGGCTCAAGCAGATCATGCGGTCGCTGGTGACCCACCTGCACGCGTTCCTGCGCGAGGTGCGCCTCACCGAGCAGGAGTGGAAGCAGGGCATCGACTTCCTCACCGCCGCCGGCCACATCACCGACGACCGGCGCCAGGAGTTCATCCTGCTCTCCGACGCTCTGGGCGCCTCCATGCAGACTATCGCGATCAACAACCAGGCGTACGCGAACGCGACCGAAGCGACGGTGTTCGGGCCGTTCTTCATCGACGACGCCCCGCACGTCGAGCTCGGCGGCGACATCGCTGCCGGCGCCACCGGCCAGCCGTGCTGGGTTGAGGGCACCGTCCGCGACACCGACGGCAACCCGGTCCCCGGCGCCCGGATCGAGGTATGGGAGGCCGACGAGGACGGGTTCTACGACGTCCAGTATGACGACGACCGCACCGCCGGCCGCGGGCACCTCTTCAGCGGCGAGGACGGCAACTTCCACTTCTGGGCCATCACCCCCACGCCGTACCCGATTCCCCACGACGGCCCGGTCGGCGCGATGCTCGCCGCAACCGGCCGCTCCCCGATGCGCGCCTCGCACCTGCACTTCATGGTCACCGCCGACGGCCTGCGCACCCTGGTCACACACATCTTCGTGCGCGGAGACGAGCTGCTCGACCGAGACAGCGTGTTCGGGGTGAAGGACTCCCTCGTCAGGGACTTCGCCGAACAGCGCGCCGGCACGCCGACCCCGGACGGCCGCGACCTCGACGCCCGGCCGTGGTCACGCGTCCGCTTCGACATCGTGCTCGCACCCGCACCCAGCTGAACCGCCGCGCCAGCACGATGTCAGACCCTGCCGCCGCGGAGCCGGGGACCCAGGACGGCGAGCCCGACGCCGACGACGAGCGCGCCGCCCTGAGCCATCTGCTGCCAGAAGGTCGGCACGCCGAGCAGCGTCAGCCCGTTCTGCAGGCCGCCACGGAACACCACGCCGAGCAGGACGCCGAGCAGCGTCAGCCCGTTCTGCAGGCCGCCAAGGAACACCACGCCGAGCAGGACGCCGAGCAGCGACCCGCTGCCGCCGGTGAGTGCCACGCCACCGCGCAGGACGGCGGTCAGCACGGTCAGCTCGAAGCCGAGCCCGGAGGTTCCGGCCGCGACGCTGTCCGGTGCGGATGCCTTGACGGCGACGGCGAGCCCGGCCGTCGCGGCCGTGAGGACGAACAGCATGAACGGGATGCGGCGCACGTCCACGCCGGAAAGGTAGGCGGCCTCGCGCTGTTGCATTTGGCGATCAGGAGACGTGGTTCAGCCGGTGTTTCCGGTTGCAGATGGCGGCGGCGAGTTCGGTGAGCGCCGCGGTGATGCGAGGCCCGCGTGCGGTGTCGAGGCCGAGTTCGTCGTGTCCGCGGCGAACGTTCTGCATGCAGGCGTGTCCGGCGCTGATCACGGTGGCTGTTCGGTCGGTGCGGAGTCCGCGTATGGGTTTGAGCCGGTGTTTGAGCTGGCTGTGGTCCGCCTCGATCCGGTTGTTGGCATAACGCGCGACGTGCTGCCACGCCGACGGGACCAGCTCATCGAACACCGCTGGATGGACAGCGGCGGCGTCGGTGACGACCTCGCTCGGCGTCGCCTTCAACGTGGCCAAGGCTCGGCGGAGGAACCGGCGGGCCGCGGCGGCGTCGCGGCGGGCGGAGACGAGCACGTCGATGACCTGGCCGTCCTGGTCGGTGGCGCGGTGCACGTACCGCCGAACGCCGTGGACCTTCACAGACCTTTCGTCGACGAACCATCTGCCGCCGGGCGCGTGCCGACAGCACCGGGCGGCGTCGGCCAGCAGCGGCATGAACCGCTGCACCCACCGGAAGATCGTGACGTGGTCGACCGCAACGCCACGCTCGCAGGAGTTCCTCGACATCGCGGTAGGACAGGTTGTAGCGCAGGTAAAGCCGAACGGCGACCACGATCACCTCCAGCGGAAACCGGAACCCGACGAAGGCAGCCTGCGGCGGCGAGGGCGACTGCCGACTTGGGAGCTTCACTGCTCCTGCCTGCCTCGATCTTGCCGAACGACGAATGCAACAGAGCCGGTCGCTCTGCTGACCGAGCGCATCAGGCGGACATGGCCGCTTCGTGGCGGTGTCCGCCGCGGTCAGTCGGAAGACGAGGGCTGTAGCCAGACCGCCGGCATACGCGCGATTCCACAGGCCGCCGGTGTCCGAGCCGGCCGTGAGGAGGCCGTCGAGCGGTTGGCCGTTCTCGCGTAGGGCGCGTGCCTGGTCGTCGATGAGCACGCCGTGGAACGGGAACGTGATGGCCGGCGCCGTTTCGATCACGTAGTACGGCGGTTCGTCGAGCGGCAGGCGGTCGAGTTCCCGGCCCGGGGTCAGGTCCAGACCCGCCGATGCGCGCTCGTTGAACTGTCTGACGCCGTTGCGAACGGCCTCGCCGCGGTACCCCCACTGCCGCACCGATGCGGCCAGCCCGACGGGGCCAGCGCCGGGATGCCGGTCTGTGTCTGCGTCTCGCTCATGGCCATGCTCCTTCAACGAAGGTCGGTGGCACAGGCGGGATGGATGTCGGTCGGTGGGCCGGGATGCGAATGGGTCGCCGGCTCGACGATCTGTGGTGCGCTCTGGTCAGCGCGGGCCGGTGATGGCGGTGGGGTGTGTGCGCGTCGCCTCGATGCGGGCGTGGGTCCGCTGCTCGGCGGTGGTCACTTCGGCGCAGTCGTCGCAGAACCGCACCCCGGAGCGGGTGCTGGAGCGGCGAGTGAGTCGGAACATGTCGGTCTCCCTGATCATGACGCCCAGGCTGTCTCGACGTCTGTCGAATCAAACAGTTGCACGCTGATTTGAGATCTGTCAACCTAGAAGCATGTCGAAACAGTCGGCGGTCCTCACCCTCACCGACCTCAACGCGAGCGAGCCCTGCTGCAGCCCGATCGCGCAGCAGCGCATCCAGGCCGAGACGGCGGCGATGCTCGCCCCGGCGTTCAAGGCCCTCGGCGACCCGGTCCGGCTGCGGCTGCTGTCGATGATCGCCTCAGCTTCCGAGGGCGAGATCTGCGTCTGCGATCTCGCCCCGGCGTTCGACCTGTCGGGACCGACGATCTCGCACCACCTGAAAACCCTGCGCGAGGCCGGTCTGGTCGACGCCGAGCGCCGCGGCACTTGGGTGTACTACCGAGCCCGGCGAGGCCTGATGCGGCAGTTGGCTGCCCTGCTCGCCGTGGAGGAATCCACCAACGTGTAGCCCACGAGACGGAAGGTTGGTCGAACGACGATGCCTGGTGCAAGCGCGCAGACCTCGCCGGTCAAGGCGCTCAACGCCAACTGGATTGCCGGTCCCGACGGCACCGACGGCCGGTTCGAGCTCATGATCGTCACCGAGGACGACCAGCAGCACACGATCTGCCCGAGTCCGGCGTCGACGACCGCACTGCTGGCGCTCGCGCAGGCCGACACGATCCTGCTGTGGGACCCGGACAATCGGACGCTGATCGCCGCCAACGTCGTCGGTACCTGGCTGGCCAGAACCGGGGCAACCAGGGTCACTGTCACCGCAGACCGCTGACAGGCCTTCCATCGATCCGTGCGCAGATCATCGAACGACTCGCGGACGGCCCGGCCTGCACGTGCCACCTCGTGGAGGACACCGGCGCAAAGCAGCCCAACGTGTCCAACCATCTGCGTGTGCTACGCGAAGCCGGGCTCGTCGTGGCCGAACCGCACGGCCGCTACACGTACTACCGGCTGCAGCCCGAAGCGTTGCAGGCCGCCGCCGCGCAACTCAGCCACCTGGCACAACGCGCCCGGACCAATGCCCAGAACCGCCGGGAGTGTCCATGAGTACCGCCGAGCTGACCAGGACGTCCGACCCGACGGCGGTCGCGCGCCAGTCGCGTCTTGATCGGCTCCTGCCGCTGTGGATCGGTATCGCCATGGTGGCCGGTCTCGTCCTCGGCCGCGTCATCCCCGGCCTCAACAGCGCCCTGGAGGCCGTCAAGATCGGCGGTATCTCCCTGCCGATCGCGGTCGGCTTGCTCATCATGATGTACCCGGTGCTGGCGAAAGTCCGCTACGACCGCCTCGACACCGTCACCGGCGACGCGCGCCTACTGATCTCGTCACTGCTGCTCAACTGGATCATCGGGCCCGCCGTCATGTTCGCGCTTGCCTGGCTGTTCCTCGCCGACCACGCCGAGTACCGCACCGGCCTGATCATCGTCGGCCTCGCCCGCTGCATCGCCATGGTCATCATCTGGAACGACCTCGCCTGCGGTGACCGGGAAGCCGCCGTCGTCCTCGTCGGACTCAACTCCATGTTCTAGGTCATCGCCTTCGGCCTGCTCGGCTGGTTCTACCTCGCCGTGCTGCCCGGCTGGCTCGGCCTGCCCGGCGCCGAACTCAACATCTCGGCCTGGGACATCGCTCGCAACGTCCTGATCTTCCTGGGCATCCCGCTCGCGGCCGGCTACCTCACCCGCCGCTTCGGCGAACGTACGAAGGGCCGCGCCTGGTATGAGCAGCGATTGCTGCCCAGAATCGGCCCGGCTGCGCTGTACGGGCTGCTGTTCACCATCGTCATCCTCTTCGCGTTGCAGGGCGAGGCCATCACCAGCCAACCCCTGGACGTCGCCCGCATCGCACTGCCGCTGCTGGCCTACTTCGCCGTCATGCGGGCTGGCTCGTACTTGCTCGGCAAGGCCATCGGCCTCGGCTATGAGCGCACAACCACGCTGGCGTTCACCGCTGCCGGCAACAACTTCGAGTTCGCCATCGCAGTGGCGATCGGCACCTTCGGCGTCACATCGGGCCAAGCGCTCGCCGGTGTCGTCGGTCCGCTCATCGAAGTTCCGGTTCTGGTCGCCCTCGTGTATGTGTCCTTGTGGGCCCGCAGGCGCTACTTCACCCCGGCCGGCAGCCGGCACGACGTCATGAACTGCCTCGACTGCGGTGCCGAAGGTGTCGTCGGTGTATGCGCCGACTGCGGTGCGGCCGTCTGCCGCGACCACGCTGTCGTCAGGCCGGTACGGCTGACCCGCACGATGGGGCGCTGTTGCGTTGAGGGATCGATGGACGCGTCGAACTTGTCCTCGTTCCGAGGTCAGATCGCCCAGGCGAGTTCGGCAAACGCCGCAGCGACCCGCATTGCTGGCGGGGTGTCGACGGCGAGTTCGTAGTGCCCGCGCCGCAGGTTCTGCATGAAGGCGTGCCCCGCGATGACCACCTGCGTTGTCTTGTCTGTTCGCAACCCGCGCATTGGTCTCAACCGGTGTTTGAGCTGGCTATGATCTGCCTCGACCCGGTTGTTGACGTACCGCTCGACGTGGTGCCATGCGGACGGGATCAACTCGTCGAGGACGGCGGGGTAGATCGCGGCAGCGTCGGTGACCACCTCGCTGGGTTTGACCTTCAACGTTGACAGCGCCCGCCGGAAGAACCGCCGAGCTGCGTCAGCATCACGGCGGGCCGAGACCAGCACGTCGATGACCTGCCCGTACTGGTCGACAGCCCGGTACACGTACCGCCAGACTCCGCTGACCTTGACGTAGGTCTCATCGACGAACCACCTGTCGCCTGGCGAGTGGCGGCAGAACCGAGCCGCATCGGCCAGCAGCGGGGTGAACCGCTGCACCCACCGGTACACGGTGACGTGGTCGACCTTCACGCCACGCTCGACCAGCAACTCCTCGGCGTCACGGTACGAGAGGCTGTAGCGCAGATACCAGCGGACCGCGACGACGATGACCTCGGGCGGGAACCGGAACCCGGCGAACGCCGACTTCGGAGGCAGCCACGGATCAGGTCGGGTCGATGACCTCACCCGCTCAAGTCTGCCTGGATCTTGCCGACGCACAACGCAACGGCGCCTCCAGTACCGGCCCGACCTGATCGACGGCTTCCTCGCCCACACGGGTCTGACCGTCGGACAGACCGTGCCGGATCAGGACCCTGGCGACCCACTTCGCCGAGACCGCACCAGATCCAGATACTCCTCGCCAGCCACACCGAAGTTCACCCACCGATCTGCCGCTGCGCCGGCGAGTCGTTCGGCCAGCGCGATCGCCTGCTCCTCGTCGGTGCTGCAACCGAGTTCGCGACCCTCACCGACGTAGTCCTCGTCCACTGGATCCAGTGACGGGAACTCGGGCAGGTCACCGAACCGGTCATCATCAAGGTCCTGCACCGTATGCAGCGAGATCCGGTACTGCCCACCCATCGGGCTGACCGCAACCCACCGCACGGCAGCCACACCGTCGACCTCAACGCCACCCAAGAACTGCTCGATACCGCTGCCGCTGCGCAAGGCGCCAACCGCGAACTGCCGGCGTGCGCTGCAGCACGGCCGTGTCATGCACGACCTGGTCGCCGGTGAGACCGGCACCCAGGTCGGGCGCCGCCGCGTTTTAGCCGTCGAGCGGACCGCCCGGATCGTCGAGCGGGTGCGGCAGCGCGGCCGCCTGCCGCCGGTGGGCCGGCGAGCGGCGGGCCGGACGCGGCTCCGGCTCGTCATAGATCTCCTCGAACTCCTCGTCCACGCCGAGGATCGGGTCCTCGACCCGGCCGAGGGCCAGGTCACGTAGCTGCCGCCACCGGTGCGGGATGCGGCTGATCGGTGTCGCGGTGACGACGAGCAAACCGAACAGTGACAGCAGGATGAGCAGCGGCAGCGCGATCCACGGAGTGAGCGCCGCGTCGATGGTGCCGCCGCCGAAACGTCCCAGCAGCCCGCCGGCCTCGTCTTGAGCCGGGGACCTTGCCGGCCGGCCGGCGGCGATGTGGGCGAGGCCGGCGCCGCCGATGAACAGCGCGGCCCAGCCGACGATGCCACGGCCGCGGTTGTCTTCGTCTGGGGTGCTACGCATCCGAGCCACCGCATTGAGGAGCAGTAGCACCGGCAGCGCGTTGGCGAGCGCGCCGAAGGTCAGCCGCATTGCTGTGGCCAGCCAGCTCGTGACCGGATCCGGCGTGCGGAACCACAATGCCGCGGCGAACAGCACCGCAAGGCAGATGAGTGCCAGTCCACCGCCGTCGCGGCGGTGCTCGGGGTCCAGGTCGCGGGTGCTGGCGGCCTGCCGGCCCACGACGCGGGCGGTCCAGCCGACGCCGTGCGCGACCCCCATCCAGAGCGCGATTACACCTCGGCCGAGCAGCCCCAGGGGCGTGGTGACGACCGCACCGCCGCGACGGCGGACCCTGGAGGAAGGCCGGGCGGCGTTGGCCTTCTTCGCGGGTGTCGCGCTCTTCACGGGCCGGATCGGCGGCTTCGACTCGGCAGATCGGGCCTGGGACGGCGGCAGCGGTGGTAACGGGCGCTGCGGGGCGGGCTGAGGCATGGCCGGTAGCGGTTGCATTGTTGCCGTTCCGACCGGGTTGGCTGGCACGGCCGGGGGCTGCGGCGGCGGCGTGATGGGGGCCGGGCGGTAGGCCGGATTCCGCGTCAGCGCCAGCTGCGCGGCTGACCTGTAATTGACCTGCTCGGGCCTCGGAAGATCACGCGCCCGCAGCATCCCGTTCAACTGCTCATGGATCACGCCCAGGCTCAGCAACTCCGGCCCGTCGGCGATGCCGTTGCGGAGCAACTCCAACAGCGCACCGCTGAACGCCGTGTACCGCTCGCCCTCCGGTGCAAGCGCGGGCTGGTTACGAGCGGTCGCCGTCAACACGTACACGCCGTCGATCTCCACCAGCCCGCCGACCTGCGCACTGGACATCGTCGGGATTGCGCGGCCACTGAAGCAGCAGTCAAGAATGACGACACGGGTCTTGGCTCGGACGAACCCACTGGCCACCAGCAGATTCCGGAGATCGTCGTACCGCAGCGCGCTGAGTGCTGGATCCTCGGGATCGGACTCGGGCAATGCGAGAAAGAGTTCACCGCTCGTCCGACCGGCAATCCCATGACCTGCGAAGTAGACGATCAACGTGTCGTCCGCCGCACGCGCCAACTCGCGCACGGCTCGGCTGATCGTGAGCGGACTCGCGGGTTGGTCGATGATGCGGCAGTTGACCGGCTGGATGCCGCCGTACCGCGGATCGGTCAGCGCCGCCGCGAGCCCCGCCAGGTTGTTGCGCACCGCAGGCAGGTCGGGAAGGTCTGGTGAAACGTATTTGCTCGTGCCGATTAGGAGAACGGAAGATCCGTCACGACGCGGGAGACGCACCGTCATCGTCCGCAGCTGCCCGTCGATGGAGATGACGATCCATCACGATGCAGCCGCACCGTCATCGCCTTCAGCCGGCAGTTGCACCGCCGTCTCGCGCGTCAGCACAACCTTCAAGATCGCCTCAGCATTGTCGATACGTCGGGCGTCCAGCTCAATGGTCTCGCCTTGCGCGGTGGTCACCTTCAGCCGGACGTCCGAACGGCGGGGCTGCGCGAACCACACCCGAAGGGATGCAGCCAGCGCGGTAACTGCCCCGCCACTCGCCAGCGCCACCGACAGCACGTCGCTGACCGCCCCCATCTCGCCAGTCCGGGGCTGGACGATATTGCGGCGGACCGCCCCGCGCAGGTCGAAATCGCTGGTCAACCAGCTCTCGAGATCCTCGAGCACGGTCTCGTCGGCTGCTGAGCCAGCGCGAAGATCAACAATCAAAGGTACCTCCAGGACGAGACACGCCAGCCTTACATCCGGACCGTCGCATTGGCATCGTTCGCTCGGGCAGTTCCGCCATCCGGACGTTCCTCACCGCTTTTGATATGCAGGGCTTCGGGTCTGTCAAATTAACGGCTCTGGCGCAGAAACGGCGGTGCCTGCCGGTCTTATGCGAGCAGGGTTCGTTGGCGTAGGAGAGCGAGGCCGGCTCGGCCGTACCTCCACCGCGCGGATATTCAGGTCGTCACCTCGACGGTAGCGACTCGTGGCCAGGATGCCAGCCGGCCCCGTTCGCTGGGCCATCACGGTCAGATCGCACAGGTCGTCCGGCTTGCTCTGGCCTCATGGGCGTTAGGTGAACACGTCTCGCCTTCCCTGCTCTGACTCGGAGCTCCTCGTTGGCTGCTATTCCGGATTCCGCTGGTGCTGATCTCTTGGCGTGTGGGGTGGATGAGGTGCGGCCGGCCGGGCGTTCGTGTCGGCGGACCCCGGACGCGACGGGTGGCTTGCGGTTTGTCTTCTACGGGCGGGTGTCGACGGCCGATTTCCAGGAGCCGGAGTCGTCGCGGCGGTGGCAGCGGGATGTTGCCGAGGAGTTGATCGCGGGTCATGGTCGGGTCGTGGCGGAGTTCTTCGATGTCGACCGGAGTCGGCGGTTGCCGTGGCGGGAGCGGCCTCGGGCGGCGGCGTTGCTGGAGTCGTTCGCAGATCCGGATCGTGGGTTCGATGCGGTGGTGGTGGGGGAGTATGAGCGGGCGTTCTACGGTGACCAGCTGTTGTCGATGGTGTCGTTGTTCGAGGCGTCCGATGTGCAGTTGTGGTTGCCGGAGGCGCACGGCCGGATCGACCTAGGGGATCCGTCGCATCGGGCGTTGGTGATGTTGTTGGGTGCGCAGTCGAAGCGGGAGGTGTTGCGGGCTCGGTCGCGGGCGTTGGCGGCGATGCGGGCGCAGACTCGTGAGGAGGGCCGGTTCCTGGGTGGTCGTCCGTTGTACGGGTACCGGCTGGTGGATTCCGGTCCGTATCCGAACGCGAAGCACGCGAAGTGGGGTCGGCGGTTGCGTCGCTACGATCCGGATCCGGCGACGGCGCCGACGGTGCGTCGGATTTTCGCGGAGCGGCTTGCCGGGTGCAGTACGTCGAGGATCGCGGCGGGTCTCAACGATGACGGTGTGCCGTGCCCGTCGCGGGTGGACCGGGAGCGCAACCCGCACCGCTCCGGTGCCGGGTGGGCGTTGACGACGGTGCGGGCGGTGCTGAGCAACGCGAAGTACACCGGCAGGCAGGTGTGGAACCGTCAGCCAGGGCGGTACACGCCGCCGCATCTGCCAGGCCCGTTCAAGACGCAGCGGTGGGCCGGCACCGATCAGTGGGTGATCTCCAAACACCTCGCGCATCCGGCGTTGGTGTCCGAGGTGGACTTCATCGCCGCGCAGCAGATCACCGCGCTTCCGGCGCCGCGCGATGATGGAGTGCGGGAGTACCGGCTGGCGGGCCTGTTGCGCTGCCGGTCGTGTCGGCGCCGCCTCGATTCGTGCTGGTCGCATGGTCGTGCCGCGTACCGTTGCCGGCACGGCCACACCAGCGCGAAACTACGCGTTGGGGGAGGGGCGTCGAACCTCTACGTCCGCGAGGACGTGATGATCGACATCATTCGCAGGCTGCTACCCGACCGCAGCGCCGGCTGGACCTGCCTGCAGATGGTCCAGCATCTACGCCGTCGCCGGCTCGTGGTCAGCTGCGCGCCGCGGACAGGTCAAGCCGGCCCGCGGCGCGCAGCTCGGCCAGGATCAGCTCGTGCAGCTGCTGCCAGACGCCGGCCTCATGCCACTCCTTCAACCGTCGCCAGCACGTCGCACCGGACGCCCCAGACGCGGCCGTTGGCAACGCATTCCACGAGACCCCGGTCCGGGCCGCGAACAAGATGCCTTCCAGGACGGCCCGGTCCGGGGTCCGGGCCCGGCCCGGGTAGCGGTGTCGCCGCTGCCGCACCGGAATCAGTGGCTTCACCCGCGACCACAGCTCGTCCGCGAGCACTGTGTGAGACACCACATGAGTGTCGATCACCTTGATCAGCAACCCAATCAGACACACGGAGTCATTTTGAACTGATCTCTAATCAGGACAGCGGTCCGCTTCTGGGTTTTCGGGTGGCCTCGAACTGGGGTTTCGGTTGTCTGCACCTGGCTGATTATTTGTTCGGCGGCAGGGAAAAGGCTGGAATGCGAGATCAAGTCGCCCTGGAAGGAGCTTCCATGACCGTCAGCGATCAGGAGATCATCAGCCGCTTCCCGGTCGGATACCACGAGCTGCACCCGAACCTCTCCCTGAACTTCCAGATGAACCGGTTCTACGGGTGGGCCAACGAGCAGCAGATGCTCGACGAGATGCGCGCGGCGGGAAAGCGCATCAAGACTTATGACGACTGGACCCGCGAGATGTTGCAGCTCAGTGACCAGGCGGTAAACCAGAAGCGCGCGGTGCCGGCCGCCTACTACTCACGGGGGGCGCAGTTCTTCCTCCAGCCTGACGATTCTCGCTTCGACCAGGCCAGGAAGCGGTTCCTGGACGGGGTCGAATCCGCCTTCGGTGTCACCGAGGCCGACAAGTTCCAGGTCCCGTTCCAGAAGACGCAGCTCGCCGCCTACCGTTTGACCCCGGATAAGCCGCGAGGAACCATCGTGATCTTTGGCGGCTACGACAGCTACATCGCCGAGTGGCTGCCGGCGGCGATCGCCCTGCGCGACGCCGGCCTGGACACGGTGATCTTCGACGGGCCGGGCCAGGGCATGGTGCTGGACGCCGGTGTTCCGATGACCCCGGACTGGCATCTGCCGGTTGGGGCCGTGCTGGACTACTTCAAGCTTGACGGCGTCACTCTGATGGGTTTCTCGCTCGGTGGCTGCCTGGTCGTCCGGGCGGCCGCCCGCGAGCCCCGGGTCGCCCGGGTGGTCGCCTGGGACGTCTTCACCGACCTGCACGAGAACGCATCGAGGGCGCTGGACGCGGTCGGCCTGGAGACGGTCGAGAAGAACGCGGAGCAGATCCCGGCGACGGCTCTCAACGCGGCCATCGACGCGGTGAGCAAGTCCGACCTGCTCACCGAGTGGACCTTCAATCAGGGCAAGAGGGTCATGGGCGTGGACACCCCGTCGGACGTCTTCAAGGCCTGGGACCAATACCACACCGATGACGTCTCCTCGCTCGTGAAGCAGGACATCCTGCTGATGGTCGGGACCAAGGATCACTACGTGCCTCTGCATCAGCTCGGCGACCAGGTGATGACCCTGACCGCCGCGCCGTCGGTCACGTGCCGGGTCTTCACCGAGGAGGAGCAGGCGCAGAACCACTGCCAGGTCGGCAACACAGGCTTGGCGATCAGCGTGATCCTGAACTGGCTCGACCAGGTCGGTGGCCGGAAAGGCTGACCCGGGCCGGGGGACGGGTCTTCGATCGCTGATCGACGGCGAAGCTCCCGGCATGCCGAAAATGACCGGCGAGCCGGCCGTCATCGCCGCGGCCGAGCGCCTGGGGTGCGCCCCGGCCCAGGTCGGCCTGGTCTGGCTGCTGCACCAATCCGCGTCGACTCTGCCGTTTACTCCGGCAGGCGGAATACCGGTGAAGTCAGGCGAAGAGGTTGCCGGTGATGTCGGCGTAGAAGTCGGCGGGATCGCGGGAGAGGGATGCCTTGACGTTGGCGGTGGGCTTGTCGGCGATGACTTCGATCTTGCCCGCTTCCAGTCCGTCGAGGGCCTGGGCGACCACCTCGTGGGGCGCGAGTTTGGGGATGTCGACGCCGGCCATCATGTCCGTGTCGGCGATCGCCAGCGCCAGGGCGGTGACCAGAGTCTTCTGGTCGGCCAACTCGAGTCGGATGCCGTTCGTCAGGGACCACTCCGCGGCCTTGGAGGCGGCGTAGCCGTTGCTGCTGGGGCTGAAGGTGTACCAGCTCAGCGCCGAGATGACGTTGAGGATGGCACCACCGGCCAGCCTGGGCGCGAAGGTGCGGGTGACGTTCAGGGTGCCCCAGAAGTTGGTGTCGAGGTCGCGGCGGATGTTCTCCGTGGAGGAACCGAGCAGCGGGGCTTCCGTGGAGGTGCCGGCGTTGTTGATGAGGATGTCGAGGTCGCCCACCTTGCCTGCGGCGGCCTCGATGGACGCGGGATCCGTGATGTCCAGCTGGAGGGCGATGGCACCGGGGATGCCGATGCTTTCCAGGCGACGGGCGGTCGCATAGACGGTGGCGCCCCGGGCGAGGAGGGCCTCGGCGAAGGCCTTGCCGAGGCCGCGGTTGGCGCCGGTCACGAGTGCTGTTGAGCCGTTGATTTGCATACCGCCACGCTAAAACCTCACGTTGACGTCAGGGACAAATATATGCGAGGTGAATCACGCTCGCCCGTGTCGGCGGCGAAGTACGGCCCGGCTGAGGGTGATCCGTGTGCGGCCGGTAACGCCCAATAGGCCGGTAATGCCCGATCGGACGGATCGGGCGTTACCGACCGCGCGTACTGATCAGGGGTTGATGATTGCGATCATTGCGGCATTGGTGCCACGTGCGGCGCGCTCTCCGGCGGCCATGGCCTCTTCCGGGGTGGCGCCGCGGGCCATCGCCTTGGCCACGGCCTCGTTGTGAAGCTGTTCGACCCGCTCGCGGCGCGTCTTCTTGAACCAGCTCCAGATAGACATAGTTCTGATCTTTCCGACACCTGTCGCGTGGAAACTTTCCAGGCCTCGTGCCGCGAAACCAGGGCCCTTCGGGCTGACTGCCCGATGCTCAAGCGTCACTGGTTTGTCGACATCCGAGGCGATGGTGTCCGGTGGTTTATAGGAACTCGCTGCGGTAGAGCGGGGCCAGTTCGGCCGCGCGCCGGCGGCGCTCGGCGAGTTCGTCGGTAGAGAGCTGCGGCGGCGGCGCGTCTTTGCCCGCGACGACATCGCCGATCCGCGTGAAGTATTCGTCCTGGCCGGCGGGCGTGCACATGCAGAGCATGCGGGCCGGGACGCCGGAGACGTTGCGGAAGTTGTGCGGTGCGTTGGCGGGGACATTGACCGTGGTTCCGGCCCGTGCGGTGTGTTTCTCGCCGCGGAAGGTGAATTCGATCTCGCCCTCGAGGATGGTGAACATCTCCTCGAAGTCGTGCCGGTGCGGGGGCGGCCCGCCGCCGTCCGGTACGCGCATGTCGATCAGGCAGTACTGGCCGTTCGTCTGCGCACCGGTGATCAGCATGGCGTAGGTGTTGCCCACCAGCGAGATGTATGTCGTGCCCGGGTCGTCCGGGTCCGCCAGGGTGAGCGAGCGGGAGGGATCGTCAGCAGGAATCATCAGGGTTGTCTCCTTCGTGGTGAACAAATGGTCGCCGAGATCGGTCACGCCTCGAGCTCGGTGCGGCGGGCGGCCAGGAAGCCGGTGAGGCTGAGTGGCTCCTGGTTGACGGCGCGCGTGGTTCGAGGTCGTGCCGAACGAGGGAGGCGTTCGATCAGAGGACGATGACGGTCTTGCCGTGCAGTGCACCGGCGGCGGCCCGGGCGTGGACGTCGGCGAGTTGCGCCAAAGGCATCCGCTCCGCGACGTCGACGCGCAGCTCGCCGGAGTCGACCAGCGCCACGAGCTGCGCGAGCTGGGCGGCGTCGCTGTTGACGAACAGATTGATGCCGCGGACGCCCCGCGTCTCGTCGGAAGGAGCGGGCATCCACACCGTGGTGTTGACCAGGACGCCGCCCGCCCGGACCAGGTCGATCAGCTCGTTCAGCTGAGCCGGCTCGACCGGCGCCACGTTGAGCACCACGTCCACCGAGGTCGTGGCCGTAGCCACCGTGGTGCTGGAGTGGTCAACGACCTCGTCGGCGCCCAGGGCCTTGACCCGCTCGGCGGTACGCGGCCCGGCCACACCGACCACGTACGCCCCGGCCCGCTTGGCCAGCTGCACCGCGAAGCCGCCAACCGCCCCGCCCGCGCCGTTGATAAGTACCCGCTGTCCGGCCGTCAGCCGCGCGTGGTCGAACAGTGCCTGCCACGCAGTGAGGCCCACGATCGGCAGCGCGGCGGCGTCGGTGAGCGGGATCCTCGCCGGCGCCGCCGCCAGGATCTCGGCCGGGGCCACGACGTACTCTGCGGCCGCGCCGTCCTCGGTCATCGGCAGGAACCCGATCACCCGATCGCCGGCCTGGACGTCGGTGACGCCATCGCCGAGCGCGGCGACCGTGCCGGAGACGTCGATGCCCGGCGTGTGCGGTAGCGTCACCGGGATCGGGCCCTGCATGAAACCGGCCCGGATGTTGCCGTCGACGCCGTTGAACGATGTCGCCGCGACCCGGATCAGCACCTGCCCTGCGCCAGCCGTGGGCTGCTCGACGTCCTCGTAGCGCAGGACGCTCGGATCGCCGTACTCGTGGTAACGCACTGCCTTCATCTCAGGACCCTTCTGGGGTATTGCTTCGTCTTCGAAGCGAATGTGTGTGGTGCGAGCCGGGGTCGGATTTGCCGCTCAGACACCCGGCCGGCGACGCCGCGCCGGGTCGAGCAAGGCGGGCGGGGTCGTTCTCCTCGGGCGCACTCTGCGGATCTGCACCCCACTTGCGCGCCAGCGTCATGGCGGGTGGCCAGGTACGGGTTACACCGGCGTCCTCGCCACTCGAGCCGGCGCCGCCGCCCTCTGGCTCACCCACCTGTGGCCGGTCAGCGAACCCGGCCCCACCTGGCCGTCGCTCGCCGCGTCTACGCCGGGCCGACCGCTGTGGCCGTCCCTCGGATGACCTGGACCTCGATGCGCTGACCGGGCCCGAGTGCCGCGCGGCCCGGACCCGGGGACGTCAAGCGATCGTGCTGATGATCTCCGTCAAATCGTCTGGGGGGAGAGAAACGGTAAGTGGGAGGCCTCAAGCTCGAAGACCTTGGTCTGCGACATGGATACCGCGTCGATCTCGCGGACGAAGCGGTGTTGCAGGGCTGGCCGGATCGCGTTGTCCCGGGTGCAGACCACGCAGCTGCGCGGGACGCTGCCGAACCTTTCCCGGGTTACCGGGAACGCTTCGCCCGGGATGCCCATCGGGCCGTCCGAGCCGCCGGGTCGAACGGGGTTGGCCCAGCGGAAGCGAGGAGATGCCGCTTTGAGACCGTGGCCGTCGAGGTCGACGGCGACTCATCGGATTTGCTGGGCGGCGAGGCGGCTGGTGATCGGCGTCCAGCACCAGGAACCGTGCCAGAAACCGTGAACAAGAACGACGTTGCGCATGCTTGGAAACGTTAGGGGAGCCCAGCGGCGACAACCACGTCCTGATTGTGTGGGGATAAGCGGTAGGTGTGCAGTGCGGCGATCCGGTGAGCGGTGGGCGTGCCGGCAACCGGCTGAAGTGTGAGCATCCGCTGCCGGGCCGTCGCCCCGGTCACGATCTCGCAGTCCAGGTCGAGGCGGCCGACTCGCTCGTCGTGCACCACCTTCGTCGAGCAGTGCAGCATTGCGACCGTATGCCGCCCCCACATCGCCCGGAACTCCGTGCTGGCCTCGCACAGCCGCTCGACGAGCTCACCCGCCGTACGGTCCTGACCGCGTTGGGTGATTATCGCCCTCAGGTCCGACACGTAGGCCATCCCGGTCTGCTCCTGTTGCTCCGGCGGGTCGAGCCGATGCCGCCACGCCGGCGACGTGAACCAGTGCCAAACGAGATTCGCCTCGAGGCCTGGCCGGTCTGCGAACTGCCCGAACAGCGTGACATTGAGCCAGTTTTGCGCCAGGACGGTGCCCAGGTCGTCGGTGACGAACGCCGGAGTCGTCTCCGAGATCGCTGTCATCAGGTACGCGAGCCCGGGATCGACCGGTTCGGGCTGCGGGTCCCATCGGGCCGGCGCCATGTGGCCCGCCAGCCGGAACAGGTGGGCCTTCTCGGTCTCGGTCAGCCGCAGTGCCACCGCGATCGCGGCCAGGACCGTCGCCGATGGCCGTGGCCCTCTCGCCTGCTCGAGACGCTCATAGTAAGTAGCCGACACGTTGGCCAGCGCCGCCACCTCTTCACGCCGCAGCCCTGGTGTCCGTCGCCGGCGCAGTGAAGTCAATCCCGCTTCCACGGGTGACAGCGCCTCGCGCCGGCGTCGTAAGAAATCACCCAGCCAGTCGCGGTTCTCCACCGAGCCATAGTACGTAGGGTCCACTCCTGCTGCCTGTGCGATCCTCGTCGCCGTGATGGCCGGGCCGCTTCGAGCACACCTCAGCGGAGCGACGGTGTGACGCCCGTCGTGGGCGAGGACGTGCCGCGTACGCCGTCAGGTGCTGCGGTAGCGGGATGCGCGCGGTCAGATCCGCACCGCGGCCGGCGGCGGTCGTGTGGGCTGGATCGACGTGGAAGACGTGGCAGAGGTGGCGACACCCGTGATACGGAACAGCCGCGCTGAACCGGCCCGCCCCCGGAGGTAGGTCTCGGCCTCAGCACACTGCAGGCGCGCGGCCGCCGGCCGGTGTACATCTTCCGCGAGTTCGCCGTCCACCCTCGCTGGCAACGACACGGCTACGGCCAGCAGATCCACGACGAACTGCTCCGCGAACGCGACGAACAGGTCGCCCACCTACTCGTACGCCCCGACAACGACCCTGCACTCGCCGCGTACCGCAATTGGGGCTGGACGAAGGTCGCCACCAAGCAGCCGTTCGTCGACTCGCCGGTTTTCGGCCTTATGGTCCTCGATCTGACGGACCGCCTTGCGGCGTCCAGGCGTGAACCAAGCTTGTGATCCGGAATCCTCCACCTCAGCAGCGTGTCCAGGTCCGGATCGTCGCCCGTGGCACTGGCGACTTGGTTGATCTCCGCCAGGCATGTGTCGGCGATCGCTCGGCGGGTGCTGGGCAGCCGGCAGGATTTCTCCACCTTCTGGGTGGGGTCGTCCGCGGCGGTTAGGTACCCATCGGCGACGACCCGCTTGTAGAGGCAGCGCAATGCGGCGATGAACAACTCTGCAGCGCTGCGGCCTCCGCGTGCGCTGCGCCGGGTCACGACGTTCGTTTTGATCTGCTGCGCCAGGCGTTCGATCTCGGATGGCATGCGGGTGTCCGACCGCGGTTGGTAACCGGTCGCCGCCCCCTCTGGTGCGCCACCGCTCGGGTCGGCTGGATGGAGGCGGCGCAGTGCGGAGGCCAGGGCTGGTGAGGTGCGTCGCCGGTGCCGTGAACCACGGCTATGCGCGGTGCCCGTCGGTACAGGAGAAAGGCGATGCGATGGGCGGCCAGCCCACGAAGTCGCTACCGGCGGAGGCCGACGATGCCGATTCGGTTCGCCGGTGGCGGTATCGGGCTGCGGTGGCGAGGCCGATCAGCAGCGGCAGCGTCCAGGCGGCGCCGAGCGGCCCGGCTGCGGAGAGGAGCCGACGATGCCGCCGAGGCCGAGCGTGACGGCGGACCACCGCGGGACGGCGCGAGTTCGCGGCCAGGCAGTCGGCGACGCCTTGTGCCTGATCTCCGCGATTCGAGCGGAGATCAGGGAGGCGGTCACGCTGCGGCGCTGCCGCAGCTGTCCGGCGACCACGTCCCGGACCTGGCCGCCGCCGTGTTATGAACACTGCGCGACTGGCTAAGGGCTGTCTCGTAACCCCGAGCTCTGTCCACTGAGGATGATCGTCGATGATGTCTGGGTGCAGGTGATCTCCGCGGCCCGGCCTGAGTGGATCTTTCCGTTCACCGGGGTGCAGCCTGCCCAGTTCCGCAGGCTGGTCCGGTTGGTGGCCGAGCGTGGTGGGGAATCGATCGTCGACGGGCGGCCGGGCCGGCAGTGGGCGCTCGACCTGGCTGACCGGGTGCTGCTGGTGGCCGTGTACTGGCGGACCAACCTGACCATGCGGCAGATCGGTCCGCTGTTCGGGGTGTCGCACTCCGCCGCGCACCGGGTCATCGACACCGTCGGGCCGCTCCTGGCCCTCGCAACGGTACGGCGCCGGCCGGCCGACCAGATCGCCAGCGTCGACGGCACACTGATCCCGACCCGGGACCACCGTCTGGCCATGCGGAGCAAGAACTACCGGTACTCGACGAACCTGCAGGTCGCCATCGACGCCAGTACCCTGTAGGGCTCGTAAATGCGGTTCGGTGGCTGTGACGTGCGATTTTGTGCGCGGTCCGGGGAACGTGGGCGGTGACGATCCAGACCATGTCAGCCTCGCTGGTGTACCTGCTCCTGCGCCAGATCCTGCGGATGCTCACCCAGCTCGCCCGGGACGGCGGCGCGAAAGACGTCGAACTGCTCGTGTTGCGGCATCAGGTGGCGGTACTACGTCGGCAGGTCCACCGCCCCGACCTGCAGCCCGCCGACCGGGTGGTGCTGGCCGCGCTGTCGCGCCTGCTGCCCCCGACCACAATGGGCGGCGTTCTTCGTCACCCCGGCTACACTGCTGCGCTGGCATCGGCAACTGATCGCCCGACACTGGACCTACCCACACGCCCGCCCCGGCCGGCCATCAGTCGACCGGGAACTCCGCGAGCTGGTACTGCGCCCGGCAGCGGAAAACGCGACCTGGGGCCATCGCCGCGTGCAAGGTGAACTGGCACGTCTGGGCTACCAGATCGCCGCCAGCACGATCTGGAAAATCCTGCACCAGGCGGGCATCGACCCGGCACCACGCCGAACCGGACCCACCTGGCAGCAGTTCCTCACCGCCCAGGCACACACGATCCTGGCCTGCGACTGCTTCACCGTCGACACCGTGCTCCTCAAACGCATCTACGTCCTGTTCTTCATCGAACTCGCCACCCGCCAGGTCCACATCGTCGGTGTCACCACGCACCCGACCGGCGCCTGGGTCACGCAACAGGCCCGGAACCTGCTCATGAGCCTCGAGCAGCGGGCCCACGGACTCCGATTTCTGCTCCGCGACCGCGACAACAAGTTCACGGCCGCCTTCGACACGGTCTTCACCGCCGCAGGTATCGACGTACTCCGAACACCGCCACAAGCGCCGAGAGCGAACGCCTACTCGGAGCGCTGGGTCGGTACGGTACGACCCGAGTGCACAGACCGGATGCTCATCGTCGGCGAACGGCACCTGACGACCGTTCTGACCGAGTACATCGAGCACTACAACGGCCACCGACCCCATCGATCACTCGGCCAGCGACCACCGAACCCACCACCGCAGGTCGTTGACCTCACCGCCGCGCGGGTCCAACGGCGCCCGATTCTCGGCGGACTGATCAACGAATACTCGCAGGCAGCGTAGCCGAACCCGGTTTACGAGCCCGACAGGTGTGGCTGGTCGGCTCGTTCTTCGCGGTCGGGCCCGGCCCGCTGCTGCTCGTGGCACTGTACGTCGTGTTCCTGGCGGTGCTTCCGGGGCGCGTCGCCCGGGGCGCGCTTTCCGAGCAGTACGATCAGGCGGCGCCGAAGGCCTTGCGGTAGCGGTGCGGCGGGATGCCGCGGCGGCGGACGAACTGGGCCCGCAGGAACGCGGCGCCGGCGTAGCCGACCCGGTGGGCCACCTGCTCGACCGGCAGGGTGGTGGTCTCCAGCAGCTGCTCGGCGAGGTCGAGGCGCTGGGCGAGCAGCCAGGCGTTGGGTGTCGTGCCGGTCGCGGCGTGGAAGCGGCGCAGGAACGTGCGCCTGCTCATCGTGGCGCGCGCGGCGAGGTCGTCCAGCGTCAGGCGCAGGTGCAGGTTGCGCCGGGCCCAGTCCAGCACGTCGCTCAGCGCCGTGTCGTGCGGGTCGGCCGGCACCGGGGACGGGACGAACTGCGCTTGACCGCCGTCGCGGTGCGGCGCCACCACCAGCTCCCGCGCGACCGTGGCGGCGGCCGCCGCGCCGTGCTCGCGTCGCAGCAGGTGCAGGCACATGTCGATGCCGGCGGCGGCGCCCGCGCCGGTGACGATGTCGCCGTCGTCGACGTACAGCGCCTCCGGGCGGACGGCGACGCGCGGGAACAGCTCGCGGAACAGCGCCGTGAAGCGCCAGTGCGTAGTGGCCGGCCGGCCGTCGAGCAGGCCGGCCCGGGCGAGCGCGAACGCGCCCACGCAGTGCGCCGCGACGATTGCGCCGGCGGCGTGGGCCTCGCGGACGGCGTCCAGCACCGCCGGCGACGGCGGCTCGCGGAAGCGGCTCCAGGGCAGGGCGAGCACTAGGTCGGCGGCGGCCAGCGCGGCCAGGCCGTGTCCGATGTGGACGGCGGCACCGAGGCTCGTCGGCACCGGGCCCGGCCGCGGGGTGCAGAACGTGACCTCGAGGCCCTCGAAGACCTCGCCCGCGATGCCCAGCGCGAGCGGGGTCACGCCGGGCAGCACCAGCGCGGCGACCGAGCGGATCGGCATGTTGGCATGATAGCAGCGATAGTCGGTGTTCGTGCCGCTGTCGGGCGGCGGGCCAGGGCCGCAAGCTGTGGGCGTGACTGACGTTCCCGCCGGGCGAACGGCCCGCTACCGGCTCCTGTTCACCGGCTACACCAGCTCCACCGGCCCCGGCGTCGCCGCCACGGTGTCGCTGATCGAGGACGGCGACCTGCGCATCGTGGTCGACCCGGGCATGGTGCCGACCCCGTCGAGCCTCACCGGGGCGCTCGCCCGGGCCGGACTGGCCGCTGCGGACATCACCGACGTGGTGCTGAGCCACCACCATCCCGACAACATCATGAACGTCGGCCTGTTCATGCTGGCCCGGGTCCACGACCACAAGGCCGTCTACCGGGGCGACCAGTGGACGTCGCGCGACGCGGACGGCGTCGCCCTCAGCGACTCGGTGCGGCTGCTGGCGACGCCCGGCCACAGCGACGAGGACGTCACGGTGCTGGCCGGGACGCCCGAGGGCGTGGTCGCCTTCGCCGGCGACCTGTGGTGGCGGCCGGACGGGCCGGCCGACGACCCGGTGGCGCCGGACCGCCAACGCCTGCGGCGCAGCCGCGAGCGGGTGCTGGCGTGCGCGGACGTGATCGTGCCCGGGCACGGGCCGGCCTTCGTACCGGGGCCCGGCACGGTCCGCTGAGGGCCGCGGCGGGGTTCAGGCGTCGCCGGGGTGCGGCTCGTGCCGCTGCGGCACGGGGGACCAGCCGGGCGCCGGTGCCACCGAGTGGACCACGTCGTGCAGGATCTGCTCGTACTCGGCCCGGTCGAACTCGTACGGCAGCTCCAGGCGCAGCTCGTCGACCGCCTGCACGCCGGCGTCCGCCCGCAGGCGGTCGACGATCTCGTCGCTGGTGCCGATGACGTCCAGGGCGAACAGCGTGTGCGTGGCGTGGGCGAGGGGCCTTTCGCGTCGGCGGTCGCCGCGCGTACCTTCTGGCGATCCATGTTCAGGCCGCGTCGCGGTGACGGTCAGCGGTGAGTTCGCGGGCGGCGCGTTGGGCGGCGTCGAGGCTGCGCCGGAGTTCGGTGACCGGGTCCGGTGCGGTGCCGGTGGTGACCTCAAGCCCGGAGGCGATCAGGTCGCGCAGCATCTCGGACAGGGTCACTCCGCGCTGCTTGGCGAGAGCGACGACATCGGCGTCGATGTCGAACGGGAGCCGGACCGCGCGGACGACGGTGACCGGTGCGCCTGGTGGCGGGAGCTCGGGTGTGGGTGCGGTGTCGTCGTAGACGAGTTCGAGGTTCCCGGCGGCCAGGTCGCGGACGGCGCGTTCGCCGTCGGCGAGTTCCTGGAAGTCGATGTCGTCACTCATGGTCTTGCTCCCATTGCTCGAGGTGGGCAGTTTCAAGGGGCGTCATGGGCCGTGCGGCGATGATCTGGGCGTCGAGTCCGCCGAGTGGGCGGACGGTGACGATGACCGGTCGGCGGGTTGCGGTGCGGGTCCAGACGGCGATGAAGATGTGTCCGTGCTGGTGCGTCATGCGGCCACCGGTCGAGCCGATGCGTGCCGTTCCCGCTGCGGACCTTCCGGCCGGCGCCGTCTACGAGCCGAAATTCGACGGCTGGCGATGCGTGGCGTTTGTCCAGCCGGACAGGGTGTTCCTGCAGTCGAGGCATCTGCGGAACCTGACGCCGTACTTCCCGGATGTCACCCGGCTCCTGCGTGCCCTACCCGCCGGCACGGTCCTCGACGGTGAGCTGATTATCTGGGACCCGGACCGGCATCGGACCAACTTCGTCGCCCTCCAACGCCGCGTCACCGCCGGCCGCCAGTTGCTGGTCGAGGCCCGCGACCGGCCCGCCCACTACGTTGTCTTCGACCTGCTCGCTGAACCGGGCGGGCCGCTGCTCGACCTGCCGTTGTGTGTCCGCCGCACCAAGCTCGAGGCGCTCCTCGCCGCGGCGCCGCCGCCGCCGCTGCTGTGCCCGCAGACCGCCGACGTGGACGAGGCCCGCCGGTGGGCTGTCGATTGGGAGGCCGCCGGCGTCGAGGGTGTGATCGCCAAGAACCCCGGTGGCCGGTACGAGCTGGGCCGGCCGGGCTGGGTCAAGGTGAAGACCCGGTCGACGGCGGAGGCGATCGTCGGCGGGGTCACCGGCAGCCTGTCGACGCCTGGTGTGCTCCTCCTGGGTCGGTACGACGCCGCAGGCCGGCTCCGCTACGTCGGGCAGACGATGCCGGTCGGCGAGGTGGGCCGGGAGCTCGGCCAGGCCCTCGTCCGGTACGTCGCCCAACGCCGCAACGCCGACGAGCGGTCGCCGTGGCCGCAGCCGCTGCCCGCCAGCTGGTCCGGGCAACTGGGGGAGCGGCGCCCGCTGCCGTACATCCCGGTCCAGCCGACGGTCGTCGTCGAGGTGGAGGTGGATGCCGCGTTCGACGAGGGCGCCGGCCGGTGGCGGCACCGGGCCCGGTTCGTGCGAGTCCGTGCGGACCTGTCGGTGTACGACGTAGAGCGGGCCGTCGGGTTCTGACCGATCTCAACGAAGTGCCCGGACTACCTCAGCGACGGCGGCAATGACCGCGGCGATGCTTGCCAGTAAGCCTGCACGGGCGTGGAGTAGACGAACGCGCCGGTCTTGGCGGATACGTTTCACCGGATTGACCTCTTTTATCCCAAGGCTGTGTCTGACCAGACACTGTTCGGAGGGACTTGGTGGCCGCTGACATGTAGTGATGTTCCAGTGAAGATCGAACCTTGGCAGCGTAGGCGCTGCAATCGTGGCGTTGATGCAGCTCGACGCCGGTTGCGTGTTTCTGGTCAGGAGAGGCCGGTGTCAACCCTCGACTCAGAGTTCCGGCGACTCTACGCGCACCTGTGTCGAACTCGGGAAGCCGGTACGGCGGCAACTTCTGCAGATCGCCGACGTCGAGCCGGTGCGGCGTAGTGGCTGCTGCAGCTGCTCGGTGGTGACGAATTGCTGGGCGCCTCACGGGTCGACGGCCTGGCCCCAGCCGCTCTCTGCGGCCTAGGGCCTATCTGACGGATCTTGAGGTGGTCCGGTCGGGTTTGGCCCGGAGCCAGATCACGATCGAGGCGACGGTGATCGTTGCCTGGTAACGGCATTTGAGCTTGTCGTACCGAGTCGCGACCGCGCGGAACTGCTTGAGCCGGTTGAAGGCCCGTTCGACCTGGTTGCGGTCCTTGTACCGTGCGGCGTTGAAGTTCGGGGGCTGGCCGCCCCGCGATCCCTTCCGCGCGCGGTTGGCCCGCACATCAGCCCGCTCCGGGATGGTGTGCGGGATACCCCGCGCTCGCAGCGACCGCCGGTTGGCCTTGGACCCGTAGGCCTCCAGCAGCGCCACCGGCTCCTTGGTATCCGCCGCCTGCCCGGCGGTAAGCCGTTTGACCAGGCTCCGGCCGCGACCTTCGGCGAGGAGATGAACCTTCGTGGTCAACCCGCCTCGGGACCGGCCGATCGCCTGCGCGGCACGTGATTCATCTGTGCTCAGCCCCCTTTACGCGCACCGGCCGCGTGTTGATGCGCCCGCACGATCGTGGCGTCGGCCTGGGCGCGCCAGTCCAAATCGCCGGCGGCGTCGGCGTCGGCCTGCAACCGCAGTGGGGACTGGGTGATCCCGGACTCCGCGCCCGACGTGGAGAAGCCGGCCGCTTGCGCAGACCTGTTCCGCGCCGGCAAGGGGGGCGGACAGCGGCCGTCGCGGCCACCGCTGAGCGCCGAGGAGCTGGCCAAGGCACGCAGATGGGCGGAGTGCGTGCGGGCACACAACGTGCCGACCTGGCCGGACCCCGACAGCGAGGGTTACTTCGAGGCGCCGGATAGCCTGCAGTACGGGGCCTCCGGTGAGACGATCGACGCGGGGCCAGCAGGGCCGACCGTGCGCCGGCGCCTCGGCGAGAACGACCGCGTCCGCCGGCTGTCACTGACCGCTCGTGGCGACGAATGACCGCTGGACTTGCTGATCAGCGCTCCTGGGTTAGGCCGCCTTGTTCGAACTGGTGGATGAGTAGCTTGAGTTGCGTGACTTCGTCCCTCAGCGCGCGGTCGCCGGCGGGGGTGAGGGAGAGCCAGGTGCGGGGGCGTTTGCCCTCGTAGCCCTTCTCGATGTCGATCAGGCCGGCCTTCTCCAGGACGGCCAGGTGCTGGTTGAGGTTTCCGGCGGTGAGGTCGAGGGCCGTGCGCAGGAAGCCGAAGTCGACCCGGCGTGCCTGGTGGGCGACGGTGAGGATACCGAGGCGGACGCGCTGGTGGACCACGTCGTCCAGGCCGTTGACGGGGTGCTGCTCGCCTTCATTGCTCATGACACGTGACGCTGACGGGGCAGCTGGGCCAGGGCGAAGCCGAGGGCGCCGAGCAGGAGGAAGGCGCCGGACACGGCCAAGCGGGGCAGCGACATCCAGGGTGAGTCGAATGGGATTCCCATCAAGCCAACCTTGAAATGTGACAGCCCGGTAACCAGCTCCATGGCCAGGTAGGCCAGGGTGAAAAGCAGCAGGGCGCGGTTGCGCTCTATATAGGACAGCACCAGCAGCGGCAGCCCGACGGCGGCGGCCGGTCCGTCGAGCCATTGCAGGAACTGCGCCAACCCCGAGGCGGGGTCGAGATGCAGGCCCAAGAAGTCGAGCTTTTCGCCGGGCGACGGCAAGCCGTGACGGGTGTTCCAGTAGAAGACGGCGGCCTCCAGGGCGACCAGGCCGATTCCGGTGAGGACGTAGGGGCGAACCGGCGTGCCGACGCCGCGGTTGTGGGAGCGGCGGGTGTAGAAGATCGCGGTCGCGGCGTAGGCCAGGGCGGGACCGAGCGTCCAGTACAGCGCCGAGCCTTGCCTGGTTTCGGTGCAGATCTGGCCGGCGTTGTCTGCGGAGCCGGGGATGGCGGGGCAGGTGGTCGTGTGGACGCTGAACGTGAAGCGGTTGACGAGAATCGCGCCGAGGGTGATGACGCCGAACAGCAGGAGAGGGACCCAGGTGCCGCGCTGGGCGGCGCGGACCTTGCGGGTCAACGTCGCGAGGCCGGCGAGGACTTCGTGGGGGTCGCCCGGAGACGGCACCGAGGACTCTGTCATGCAGTAAGCTTCGCATCGCAGACTAAATTGCGCAAGAGACCTCGCCCTGCGGCCCAACCCGGTGCGGCCCACCGCCGCGATCCGGGTTTGCGCCGCCCCCTCCGGGGAATCCGATTTGCGCACTATTTGCCAACGGACGGGAGAGCGGCCATGGCTGAGCGGGTGTACGAGCGGACCGCGGCCGGGGCGAACGCGGGTCCCTGGCCGACGCGGCTGGAGTGGCAGCGGGCCGCAGACCGCAACCCGGCCTGCACGTCGTCCGAGCCGACCGGCGGCATCAAGTTCAAGGGTTCCGGGCCGACGAGGCCGGCGAACCATTGAGGCACCGCCGAGCGGCCATTGCCGGTCGGCGGTCAACCTAGGGTTCGTCAGGTCCGGCGCCGGGCGGCGAGTTCTGCGCTCAGCTGCCAGCCGGCGACCTGCGCACCCTCGTCACCACGGACGGCCGATACCACCCCGCCCATGGATCTCCCCAGGACTGTCCGGAACCGCGCTCGACACCGCCCCCACACTCGCCACCGTCGAACCGGAACTCGCCGCCCGACTCAATGACCGGATACTCGTCGGGCACAACATCGGCGTCGACTGGCGCCTGCTCCACCGCTGCTGCCCCACGGTCGCCCGCAGAACGGCGCGGTGGCCCATGTCAACATCGGCACCTGCCTCGGTGAGCTCGGACGCTTCCCAGAAGCCATCAGCGAACTGGAGTACGGCCGCCGCATCGCCGACGACGCCGGAGACACCAACATCCTCTGCTTCATCCACCACAGCCTCGCCGACATCCACCTCCGCCTCGGCGACTACGACAACGCCGCCATCCACGCCCGAGCCGAAGTCGTCGCCGCCCAGCAAGGCCACGACACCGATCGCGAGGCACGCGGATGGGAGGTCCTCGGCGACGCGCGCGCCCACTCCGACCGGGCGGCGGCCGCCAAGGCTCGGCAGCAGGCGATCGAACTCTATGAAGCGCAGGGCAAACCGGCGCTCGCCGAAGCGCTCAGGGCGCGAATCGCACCGGACAAGAGCTGACTCGGCACTGCACGACCGGCGCTTGGCACTGTCGCGGGGTGTCCGTCTGCGCCGCCATGGGCGGCCGTGCCCGGCACCACAGCTGCGGATCTGGCTGACCGTGATCGAGGCGATGCCGAGCCGTGAACTAGAGGCGTCGTTCAGGTCCTGAAGGTCAGACGCGGTGCGGAACGCCTCACGTGAGCGTTCCGCACCACATCAGGTGCTTACCGGAAGAGCGTTGCGGGATCTCGTGGAACCTTGTTGGTCGTGGGCAGGGAAGCCACGTTTACTGTGCGGCTTGGACCGTAGCCGTACGCGACGACGTCTAGGTCCCACCCGACGTAAGTCTTGCGCGAGCCGTCGTTGTAGGTCACAACGGATGTGACGGACCGCCATCTGACTTGAATCCTCGGCGACATGTAGCCGAGGTCATATCGCCCATTGTCACTAGCTACCACGCTGGTTCCGGCCAACTCGGTTCCTTCGGTGTGGTCGTAGTGCACTCCGATCGAAACCGCCCCCAAGTCGAGGGCGATGTCGCCACCCCAGCTGTTCGATTTCGTGGTGTTGATACTCAGCGTCGTGTCGTCGTCCGTCGACAACGTGTATGAGTCGCCCAACGAGATGCCGTCGACGATTCCCAGATCGATCCAGTCAGATTCCGAGTAGGATAGTTCTCGGCTCTTTCGGCAGTAGTTCGTCACCACCACACAGTTGTTCTCCGTCGTGCCTTCCAGTACATTCTTGCCACTCGGCCCTGCCGCACGCCGCGCCGCGCAGGCATAGTCGACACAGTTACCAATTCGTACGGGCGGATGACCCTTGGATCCGTAATATCCACAATGCTTTCTTCGCTCGCATGGGTCGTCCATCATCTTCTGATAGTTGGTCGCCGGGGCCTTCGACTCGGTCGCATCACAGCGAGGATCGGCGTCGCAGGCCCGAGTCCCGGCCGGGTCGGTGAAGGTGGCTGGGCTGTTGTTGCCGTAGGCGTACCCGTTCATCTGCTGCGGATCATGCGGGTCGATGATCGGATCCATGCTGATGAACTGGCCGAGCGACGGGTCGTACTCGCGGGCGCCGAGGTGCGTCAGACCCGACGGATCGGCCGTGCCGCCGACGAAGCCCTTGTCTCCTGACCATTCCGTGGGCGGGGTGCCGCGAACCTCGCCGAACGGCTTCGAGCGGCGTCGCAAGACGGATAGGCTCGCCGAGTCAACGGTCGCCTCACCCGTGTTGTGCTGGTCGCTGGCTAGCCACGAGAGCTTTTTACTCGTCCGAACGGCGATAGCGCCGCCTCCGTAGGTGTAGTAGCGAGTACCGGTCGCCGTGGCCTGTCCGGTCGCGAGCCGCAGTTCGAGCCCTTCCGGCAGGTAGAGCGTGGTGCCGGTGGCGTCCTTACGGATGAGGCGGTTGCCGTCGGCGTCGTAGACATAGCTCTCGGCGCCGTTGGTGGCCAGGTGTCCTTCCTTGTCGAAGTCGAGCGAGGTGCTCACTCCGCCGATAGTGCGGGTCTTGAGGTTGCCCGACGCGTCGTACTGGTAGGTGTCGGTCCGAGTCGTTCCTCCGGTCACCGTCACCTTCGTCGTGGTGTGCGGCTGGCTACCGGCCGTTCCCGCCGGAGCCGGGTGACTGTAGGTATAGGTCTTGTCCGTGCCGACGTTGTCGGTCACGACCGTACGGTTGCCGCTCTTGTCGTACTGGTAGGAATCCCAATAGGGCGCGGTGGTGCCCAGCAGCGTGTCGGAGCGGGCTGCCGTGCAGTCGCTGTCCTTCTGCGTCCAGGCCTCGGTCATGCGGCGCAGGTAGTCGTAGGCGAAGCACTGCGCATCGGCGGGCTGCCCACCGTTGGGCACATCCGTGATCTTTGTCAGGTTTCCGGTCGCGTCGTACTTGTAGGTGAAGTTGAAGATCTGGTTCTTCGCCTCGGGGGTCGCGTACGCGTTGACAAGCCGCCGTGTCGGTTCGTCGTACTGGTAATCCAGCCACACCCGGGCGTTGCCGGTGCCGAGGATGCGCTCGGTCACCTGCCCGAGGTGATCGTAGGTGGTGGAATTGATGTAAGTTGTCGCGCCCGACAGGCCGATGGACAGGCCGAGATCCGTGCTGCGGACGGTGGTCACGGTCTCTTCTGCCAGGCCACCCTTCGCCGGCGTGGTGACCGTGGCGGGCTGATTGTCTTTCGAATAGGTCGTCGTGAACTCATAGGTGCCGGTCAGGCCGGTGCCGGCCGAGGCCGGAATCGTGACCAGACTCTTGGTGGCCCGCCCGGCGGTGTCGTATTCCGTCACCTCGTTGACGTACTGGTTGGTGCCGTCGTAGCGGATGCTCTTGGCGGGTTTGCCGATGCCGTTGAGCACGGTGTCGTACGTCCACTCGACCAGCTTGGCACCCGTTTCGCTCCCGTCCCGGACGCTCGTCTTCCGGCCGAGTTCGTCATAGGTGTATCCCAGGGTGACAGTCCGGGAGTCGGTGGCGGTCTTCAGCGCACCGTCGTTGTAATACTTCATCGACGTGGAGCCCTTGTCCGAGTCCTCATCCTTGATCTTGCGCCACCGCTGGTCGTAGGTGTACTGCCACTTGTTGCCCAGCGAATCGATGACGGATGCCAGGTCGTCGTGCGCGGTGTAGGCGTACTTCGTCGAGTCGTACGTCGAAGCGTCGAGCCCGGTGTGCTGCCGCAGTTCGCTCGTACGCCCACGAGCGTCGGTGATCGTCGTGGTCTTGGTACCACCTTCAGGCGGAGTCACTGTGGTCCGGTCACCGCCGTAGGCGGTGGTAGTACGCCATTTCTCGACCCCCGCGGCCTTGAAGACGGCGTCAATGATCCGCCCGGCGCCGTCGTAGACATTCTCCGTGACCGAGGGAATCGTCGCCGTCGGCACCGCCAGGGTCTCCTGCGGCGCGCTAGCGTCGTTGTAGTAGGCCGCCGACGACCAGTCCAGCAGCCCTCGCGAGTCGTAGACGGTGTCCGACACGGTGCGGCCACCGCCGGGCGCCTGGCTCTGCTTCTGCCGCTCGCGCATCTGGCCGTCAAACAGTGTGATCGACGTCGAATAACGGTCGGCCAAGGCGTAGGGCAGCAGAGTTTGCGTCGTGACGGTCGTCGGCGCGTTGTTTCGGACGTTGTAGGCGAACTTGAAACTCGGATTCGTCGCCGAGACCCGGTTCGGCATCCAGACGGCGGTCAGCCGCCCCAACCCGTCGTACGCCTGCTTCGTCACCCCGGTTGCCGTATTGACCAGATAGTTCGGGTCTCGGGTCTCCTTCGGCAGATTCCAGCCGATCTCATACAGGGTCGTGGTCTTCTGGCCCTTGGGATTGGTGACGTCCACCTGCGTCACCGGACCGGCCTTGACCGGGGTGTAGGTGGTGCCGGTCTCGTGCTGGAGCGCGTCCTTGGACGAGATGACGCGCCCGTTGGCGTCGTACGCCATTGCCGAGGTGGCGATATACGTGGGTGTGGTGCCGGACCAGTCGGCGACCTCCTCGGTCTTGACCGGCAGGCCTCGCGTGGGCGGGGCGCCGAACGGCAGATCCGTTCTGTCGTAGTAGGTTCGGACGTCGGAGACGACGTCCTTGGGGGTGTTGTCACTGTTCTTGCCGCGTACGGGAGCGGTCGCGCAGTTGACCTTCACCGTTTCGACGCGCGACACCTTGGCGTGCATCCAAATCCCGTCGTTGACGGCGTACTCGGTCCGGGTGCACAGGTCGTCGGAGGCGGTCGCCTCGTCGCCGAGGTCGTCCACCTCGTATGCCAGGTTGTCGGCGTTGACCTTCGTCTTCGTCGCGGTCCAGCGCGTGCTGCCGTCCCACTTGATGGTCCGGCTGTAGTCGGCCGCCGTCGACACCATGAATGCCCCGGCGAGCTTGGCGCCGTTGGACGGGCTTCCCGTCTTCATCGCGGCCGGCTCGGACAAGGTGCCCGAAACGACGGGCCCGTTGACACCTTGCGCGTCAACACCGTTGTAGACGATCGTCTCGCGGAGTTCGCCCTGGAGCGGCGCGGCGTCCTCGATCTTCTTCGAGTGCGGATCACCGGTGCCGTCGAGGGAGTCGGTGATCCAGACGTCCTTGGTCCCGGCCGCGGCCTTGTCGCCGTCCATGCCGCGGAAGTAGCGGTACTCGGTCGCCGACTGGGTTTCGGACTGCAGGCCCTTGCGGACGCGGACCCGGCCGTAGCCCCGGAACTCGCCCCAGGTCCGCTTCTTGTCCTGAGTCAACTCCGAGTTGTCGTACGCCCACGCCGGGGTGTCGAGATAGTCGTAGTTGGTCTGCTCATGCACAAACCCGCCGGTGTTGTCGTACACGTCGAGCCGGGTCACCACATACTTGTGGAACCAGTCCAACGTCGGCGTCTGCCCGTCCGGGGCGTACCACTGCGGCATGCACCTCGTCGCATTCGTCGACGCCGTCGGCGGGGCCGACCGCGAGCAGTCACCGCCGACATACGTGATGCCGAGCTGCGCTCCGGATTCGGTGACTATCGTCTTGATCCGGAACCGGTTCAAGCCGGTGCGGCCGTCACCGGCCACATCGACCCGGTTCGGATACGGGTCGGAGCCGGGGCTGAAGGTGATCTCCGGGTCGGAGACGGCGGTGCCGCCCTTGATTCCGGTGCCCGTCCGGGTGAGCCCGAGCAGGAACATCGGCGTGCCCTCACCGTACAGCGAACCCGCGTCGAGATAGTCCTGGCGCAGGGTCCACTTCTCCACCGTCCGGAAATCCGCCGGAGCCAGCGTCGCGTCCCACACCTTCGCCTCGACCGAGGCGAGCCGCTTCTGCGTCCAGAACGTCGGCGAACCCTGCTCCGTGCACGAGGCGCCGCTATTGCAGTACTGATCCCACGGAGTGTCCGGCCATGACGCCGCCACCGCCTTACCGGTCGAATCGAAACACGTCGTGTTCGCCTTGCACCGGTCGGCGACGTTGAACACGATCCGCGCCGACGCCTGCGACTGGTCGGTACGCGTACCGTACTCGATCTTCGTCAGATAGCCGCCCCGGACGTATGTCGTCCGCTTGGCCGGATCACCCTCCCGGCCGTACGCACCGGTCTCCTTCGCATAGCTGTACGTCATCGTGTTGCCACTGGGGTCGACCACGTAGTCGAGGTTCCACCGCCAGGCCCGGGTGTGCTTCGACGCCGCGAAGTCGCCGGCGACATACCCGGTCTCTCCCGGGTGGTTGCTGTAAACGGGGACCGTCCAGACCGACGCCGACGCCGCCACCTTGCCGAAGTAGTACTGCGTGCCGTCGAGTGTCGTCACCCGGTAGTACTGGCCGTAATCGTCGCCGTTGCCGATCGACGTGTCGGCCAGCAGCTCGATCTTCGAACCGTCGTCCGACACGCCCTTCCACCGGCCGTTGCCCACGTCGACCAACTCGGTGGACCTGCCGTTGAGGCTCATCGTGGCATTACTGCGATACCAGCACAGGTCGCCGGTCTTCTTGTCCTTGTTGTTGGGGTCGTTGCCACCGACCGGGTCGGTGTCCTCGGCGCAGGAGTCGTAGCGGCGCTCGATGTAACCGGGCCACATGTCCCAGCCGTCGCCGATCCACGAACCCTGCGTGTTCGTGCCGCCCGTACGCCCGTCCACCGACTGCGACGAGTAACCCAGCGACAGCGACGGCGCCGGGCCACCCACCGACGGCGGCATCCGCAACGCATACGACCACGAAAACGCACCCGTCTGCTGCGAAACCTGCCACGTCGACGCCGGCGACAACGACGTCGCCTTGTAGTCCCCGTTGTCACCCGACGCAGCCGCCGTCGCCGCCAGCAGCGTCGCCGAACCGTCCCCGCTGACCGGCACCGTCGCCGTCAACGCTCCGGCGGCCGGAAGATTGCCGGCGGTGATGGTCCGGCCGTCGGCGATCCGGCAGCCGGCCATCGCCGGAGTGCTCAGGAAGCACTCCGGCACCGCCACCAGCTTCAGCCGCGTGGCCCAGTCGCCCCCGTACGCCCGCCGGAAGGCGGAGTAGTCGACCGTGACCGCGACAGCGTCGCTGGTGTGTACGCCGTCGGCCCGAGCGACCGACAGCAACATTCCTGAGATTCCTGTTCGAACGGCGTCGGCCCGGTCATAGAGGCGTACCGCCACCTTGCCAACCGGCGGCCTACTGGACCGGGCGGAAGTCAGCTCGGAATGGGCCGGCGCTGCGGCGACGAAGACGGGCATCGTGCCGGCTCGGACCGATCCGGCCGCTGCGGCCACCGAGGCGCTCCGAGTCGACGCGCCCGTGGTCGTCGCGAGGTCGGCCACCGCGCTCTGCGCCGCCGGCCAGACGGGCGACACCGCCTGAGCGATCGGCGGGCTGCCCAGCGAGACCCCGGTGCCGGAGACGCCGTCGCGTACCGGGACGCTCTTGACGTTCTGCGGCGTCGGCTTCTTCCAGTTCATCGCGGCGATCTTCGCTGTGACCGCCGGTGACGCGGCGTGCGCCGGTGCGTCGGCCACGCCCGTCATGAGCATCACGGCCGCCAGCGACGCGGCGAGCGTACGCCTCGCGATCCTTCCTCGCGCTTTGGTCATGTCAGGCCTTCTTCATCTCGGTGGTCAGGTCTGCCGCGCTCAGCGCGCGATTGATCACAGCGACTCGGTCCACGGCGCCCGTGAGGTACTCGGTCGCCGCGTTGTTCTGCCGAGCTCGCCCGATCGCCAGCGGCCCGGTCGCCGACCAGGCGCTTGTGAAGACGGTCGGCGGGGTCACCGGCTCGGCGACGCCGTCGAGCAGGATGAAGAACTGGATGGTGTGCGCTGTGCTGTCGTAGGCGCCGGCGATGTCCACCCAGTTGGTCGTGGTCGCCGTGCCGGTGTCCAGGGCCGGTGCGCAGGACCGGGTCGAGGCGGTGTCGGCCGTGTTCGCCGCGGTGAACATCGTGAAGCACCAGGCCGGCGCGTCCAGGTCGGTACGGTATTGCAGCCGGAAGGCGGATCCGGCCCCGCCGTCCTGCGACACGATGGTCATCGGCGACGCCGGTGAGATCGTGCCGAGCTTCACCCGGGCGACCACCGTGAACGAGCTCATCGTCTCGATCACCGGCCCGGAGGTGGCGGCGGACTGCGAACCGGGGAGCTGGATCGCCTGCGTGGACTGCCCCGCCACGTACACCGGGGTCCAGGAGCCGCCGGACAGCGGATACGGGTCGATCGTGCCGCTGGAGGCGACCGAGTTGGTGGCGCCGTTGAGTTCCCAGGTCCACGACTTCTGCGCAGCCGGTTTGACCAGGAAGTCGAACGGGGCGCCCATTCCGAGCGAGTTCCCCGCTGCGTCCCGGGCCTCGGCGGTGATCCGGTTCACGCCGTCCTTGCTCGGTGTCAGCGTCACCGAGAGAGCTCCACCGGTCGTGGCGAACCACTCGTTGTTACTGGCGTCCTTGGCGACGACGCCGTTGAACGCGTATCGGATCGCCGCCGCGTCGGCGGCCGAGGTCAGCGTGAACTTCCCGGCCTGCCCGATGCCGCCCAGCCACTCGCCGGTCGAGATCGACTTGTAGGTTACAGTTCCGCCGGAGACCGCCGCGATCGCCGGTGTGGCCGGCGCGATCGTGTCTACTGTGAACGCTCCCCACGACGAGTCAGGCCCGCATTTGTACGCGTCACAGCTACGCGCCTTGACGGTGTACGCCCCATCGGCCAACGTGGGTGCGATCCAGGGTGCAGCTGTCTCCACCGTTCGATTCGTCACCGTGGTGCCGGAGGACGCCACCAGCGTGACCTTGTCCGGCTTGTAGATCTCGATCACGACGGTGTTGACTCCGCCGTCGGCGTCGTGCGGAGTCACGCACAGCAGCGGCGTGCTGTCGTTCGTCAGCGACGCACTGGAGCCGGAGCAGTCGGTCACCCCGGCTGCCTTCAGGAACAGGCTGGTCGGAGCGGTCGGCACCTGGTTCCAGGCAATGTAGAGCCTGGCGCTGCCCGGGTTGAACTTCTTCCACCATTCGGTGGTGCTCTCGCCGCCGCCGCCGTTCTGCGCCGCCATCAACGCGACGGCGAACGACGACCAGCCTTGGTCGTGGTTGTACTGCACACGCGAGGCCACCCGGGCGTCGTCGAAGACGATCACCTGGTCTGGTTGGGGATCGTCGCTGCATTCCTCCCCTCCGCTGCTGGGTTTGTGCGCGTGGCCCTTGCGCTCGCCCAGCCAGCCGTCGGACAGGACGGCCGGGCCGGGCCACGCGTTGCGGCCCGAGCTGAATCCGCCGACCGAGTACGCGTTGACCGGGGTGTCATAACAGGCCCATGAGTGGGTCATGGTGATGCTGAAGTTGGCGTCGGTGACCGTCGCCGCGGCACTGCCGATCGACGTGCCGGAGCTGAAGTAGAAGAACGACCGGTAGATGCCGCTCCCGTCAGGGTTCTTGCCGGCTCGGCTCACGCCGTCGTCCCGGTTGACGTTGGTGGAGTCCGCGTAGCCCACGGTATTGGCCGGTAGCGCCGTGGCCGGGTCGATCACCACCGGGTAGACCGTCGCCGGGTCGGCGAGCATCGCCGCGTCGGGCGTGACGGTCAGACTCGTCGGAGTCGCGTCGACGTTCGCCTTCGCCTCGGCCGAGCCTTCCGGTGCCTCCACGAGGAGGCCGGCGACGTCATGGGCCGACGTACGCGCGGCTGGAGCTCGTCCGGCCGCGTCCCACATCGCCGCGCCTCCGGCCCGGAGGGCAGGCCGGCCCGCCGAATCACGGGCTTCGAAGCCGCCGCCCGCCGTCGGGACGATCGTCAGACCCTGGCCAGATAGGGCCAGCCGCTGCGACCTCAGCTTCGGATTGGCCGCCGCTGCCCGCGACTTCACGACCAGGTAGTAGCGGAATCCGTCCACAGTCGCCTTGACCCACAAGTCGACGCCTGGATAGACCTCGGGGTAGGAGGCCGAGTCGCCGGAGACGACCGGGGTCGGCAGCGCGGACGGCCAACTGTAGGTCAGCGCGTTGCCATCGGTGGTGAAGGTCGCCAACGGACCCGTGCCCCCGCCGGAGAACCGCACGTCGGCAACGGTCGCCGTAGCCTGCAGGGAACCGTCGCCGAACTGCCGCAGTGTGGTGTCGACTGCCGTCCACGAGCCGTCCGCGCGGTGCACTCTTGTCGGCACGGCGGTGATCTCCGCCGAAAATCCGCCACCGGGCTCCGCGTACACCTCGGCCGTCTCCGACCGTCGTGCGGTCACCACTACCCGAGAACCACATCGGGCGGCTTCGGCCAGCGCGGCCGCTTCCGACTGCTTCTCCGCGGCACAAGCGGCACGGCCCGCCGCAGTGGCGGCCCCTGCGGCGGCCATGGCGGGCGGCCCGGCCGCCAGCTGTCCGGTGAGGACGAAAACCAGTGCGACGGCGAGGGGTACGCCGAACACGCGTTGTCGCATCCGCGTTCCTTCCTGAGACCGGCGAGCCGGACGGCGACCGGAGGAAGGAAGTGTCGGGGAGATCGCTTATACGTCCGCTATACGCGATCGCCAGACCGGGTGGATGACGGTGGCCGCCGGTTGATAACTTCTGATCTAGTCGGCTGCCCGGGGGTTCACGATGTGGTTCACGGTGCTCGGTCCGGTCGAAGTGACGGCCGGCGGCGGGCCGGTCGAGCTGGGCCGGGCTCAACGGCGCGCGGTGCTCGCGTACCTGCTGCTCAACTCCGGCCGGACCGTCTCGGCAGATCAGTTGGTGGACGCGCTCTGGGGCGACGCGCCGCCGGCGACGGCCCGGACGCAGATCCAGGTCGCGATCTCAGCGGTACGCCGGGCGCTGCGCGCGGCCGGTCGCGACTCGATCCGGTCCGGGCCGGGCGGCTACCAGGTGACGGTCACCCCCGACGAGTTCGATGTCGCTCAGTTCACCGACCGGGTGCAGACGGCTCGGGGCCTGGGGGCCACGCAGTACGCAGCGGACGAGGTGCGGGCCGCGTTGACGTTGTGGCGTGGTACGCCGCTGGCGGGCGTCACCGCGGCGTACGCACCGATCGTCCGGGCGCACCTGGAGGAGAAACAGCGCGCGGCGTACGACATGTTGTTCGGGATCGAGCTGGACCACGGCCGGCACCGCGAGGTGATCCCGGAGCTGACCGCCCTGGCGGAGGCCCATCCGCTGCACGAGGACCTGGCCGGCCGGCTCATGCTGGCCCTGTATCGGGCGGGACGGCCGGCCGACGCGCTGGCGGCGTATCAGACGATCCGCCGGAGCCTGGTCGAGGACCTGGGCATCGAGCCGTCGGCCGCGCTCCGCGGCCTGCATCAGTCGGTGCTGACCGGCGACCCGACGCTGGACCTGCCGACGACCGTGACGGTCTCGGCTCGGGGAACGAGCACGCTGCCCCACGATGTTCCCGACTTCACGGGCCGCGCCGCGGAGCTGGCCCGGCTGGACGCGATAGCGGGCACGGCGGTCGCCGTGATCAGCGGCCCGGGCGGCGTCGGTAAGACCGCGCTCGCCGTACGCTGGGCGCACGCCAACGCGCACCGGTTCCCGGACGGGCGGTTCTACGTCGACCTGCACGGCTACGGTCCGCGCGATCCGATGGCCCCGGCCGAGGCGCTGCGCCACGTGCTGCTTACCCTCGGTTTCCCCGGCGGCGACGTGCCGGCCCGCGTGGACGCGGCCGCTGCGCTCTACCGGGCCCGGCTGGCCGGCGCGAAGGCGTTGATTCTGCTGGACAACGCCGTGACCGCCGACCAGGTACGCCCCCTGCTGCCGGGCGGTCCCGGCCCCACGGTGCTGGTGACCAGCCGTGACCGGCTCGGCGGCCTGATCGCGGGAGACGGCGCCACCGGGATCGGGCTGGCCGAGCTGGGTGCTGCGGAGTCGGCCGACCTGCTCACCCGGATGGTGGGCGCCGACCGGGCCGCTCGCGAGCCGCAGGCGCTGGCCGATCTGGCAGTGACGTGCGGGCGACTGCCGCTCGCGTTGCGTATCGCGGCGGCGAATCTGGTCGACCGGCCCGAGGACATGATCCGGGAGCACGCCGACCGATTGGCCGCGCCGAACCGTCTCGGAAGGTTCGTGGTGGCCGGCGATCCGCGGCGTACGCTGCGCGCCGTGATCGACCAGTCCGTCGAACGGCTCACGCCGGTGCAGCAGACGGTACTGCGGTCCTTGCCCGCCCTCCCGGGCGCCGACTTCGGGATCCGCGTGCTCGCCGGGGTGCTGGAGCTGCCTCGTGACGAGGTCAGTGTGCTGCTCAAGCAGCTGGTGGACGCCTGGCTGGTGGTCGAGCCCACGCCCGGCCGGTTCACTCTGCACGACCTGGTACGCGAATACGCCGCGAGCCTGATCGACGACAACGCCGACGTGCAGCGGCGGGCACTGGCTACCTACGTGACGACGACGGCGGCGGCACACCAGCGCATCGCAGAGCGTACGCCGGACGACGGGAGCGGCAAGCCGGTCTTCGAGTCCGTCGCCGACGCTATGGCCTGGTTCGACGTCGAAGCGGCGAATCTGCTGTCGGTCAAGAGCGCCGCCGGCGAGCAAGGCCATCCGGACTGGGGCCGGTCGCTCGGGCTGATGCTGCGGCCGTACCTGCGAGTGCGATCGCAGCGTCCGGATTGGACAGCCGTGTGCGAGGTCGGGCTGCGTTTGGCGATCGAGCTCGACGACACATCCGTCGACGTGTACCTGCTGTCGGCCGGCGGCGCGGTGCACCGCCGCCGTCGGCAGTACGCCGCCGCTCGCACCACCTTGCTGCGCGCGCTGGAGGTAGCCGTCGCACAGGACGAACCGGCGCTGACCGGGCACATCCAGGATATGATCGCGACCGGCGCCGACCCGGCCACCGAGTACGCCGACGCCCAGACCCGGCTGGATCATGCGCTCGCCCTGGCCGCGCGGGCCGACGACGACTACCTCGCCATGACGGTGTACATCGGTCGCGGCCTGCTGTCGGGGCTGCGCAAGGCGTACGTGGAGGCGATCGGGGATTTCCAGCTCGGGCTGGCGATCGCCGAGCGGCTCGGTCGTCCGCACCCGATCGGCGTCGCCCGGCACAATCTCGCGTACGCCTGGCACCAGCTCGGCGACCGGCCGAAGGCGGTCGAACACGCGAGCCTTTCGGCCGCGGTAGCTGACCAGGCCGGGCTCGTCGATCTGGCCGCACGAGGCCGTGAACTGCTCGCAATGACCGACACAGACGACCGCGCGTACTGAGTGATCCCGGAGCGCACGTGGCCGCGGATGCAGTGAAGCGGTGTTGGAGACCTCCGAGGAGCCCGTCGGGTGGCGCGCGATGTTGGGCTCGCCGTTGCTGCGGTGGTAGCCGATGGCGGTGTTGCGGAGCACGGCGGCGACGGCGAGGCCGTTGCCCGTGCAGGCTTGCTGGGCGTCCTCGGTGAGGGTTACGTCTCGGACCCGGTGCAGGCGGTTCCGATGGGCCATTCGCGGCGGGGCCCAGTCGCTCAGCTGATCGGGCTGGGCCGGCGCTGCGGGCAAGGATTACGTCGCACCATCAGGCCCCGAGCCGCGCGGACACGGCCGGGGTGACGGCCGTGAGCTGTGTGCCGCACGGATCGTCAGGCACGGGTGCTGGCCCTGCGTACCACGGACCACGACGCGGCACCGGAGTCCGGCGGCTGCCCGAGCGCGGCTCGTGCGCATGTCGCGCCTTGTTCGCGCAGCGACTGCGCCACCGTGGTCAGCCCGAGCCGCGCTGCCACCGCCGCGTCGTCCCATCCGGTCACCGCTACGTCGTCCGGCACGGCACGGCGGGCCGCACGCACCGCCCGGACGACGCCGGCGGCCTGCTCGTCGCTCATCGCGGCGATCGCGTCGGGCGGCTCGGCCGAGGACAGCAGCGTGGCCGCGATCCGCTCGGCCTCGGCCGCATCGTTGTGCGCGCACACCGCGACGACCACGTCGTGCCACGCGAAGCCGGTCGCCTCGGCGGCCTGCCGGTAGCCCTCCAGCCGCTCCCGCGTCACCGGGAACAGCACGCCCGCGGTGTCCGGGCCGCCGGTGATGGCGCTGATCCGGGCCCGCGACAGCGGGAAGCTGACCACGGCCGGACGTCTGGCATCCGCGAAGGCGACGGCTCCGATCGCGCGCGCCGCCGCCCGGTTGTCGATGCTCACCAGCGCCAGGCCGTCGACCGCCGGACCACCGTGTACCACCGCGGGACGGCGCATCGCCCGCACGGCCGCCAGGATCGGGTCGTCGTCCGACGTCGTCCACACGATGAACCCATCGACGGCGGCGGCCCGGATCCGCTCGGTGTCGTCGGCGGCGCCGGTGATCGGCAGGATCGTCATGCCGTAGCCGCGGTCGGCGCAGACGTCGGCGATGCCGGCGAGGAAGGACGCGGCCTGCGGGTCCTCGAACGCGTAGGTCAGATGCTCGCCGAGCACGACGCCGAGCGTGCGAGTGGTGCCGCGGCGCAGCGACCGGGCGCTCGGGTCGGGTCCGGGGTAGCCGAGTTCGGCCGCCGCCGCGAGCACCTTCGACCTGGCGTCGTCGGAGACCCGGCTCGGCCGGTTGTAGGTGTAGGAGGCGGTCATTACCGACACGCCCGCCAGCTCCGCGACCTGCGCGAGCGTCACCCGCTTCGCGGCGACCGGCGATTTCATGGGTACCAGCGTACCGGCACGATGTGTATCGTTACACCGATGACGCCGGCACCCCGTGCATTGATCGCAACGGCATTCGTAGCCTTCGCTGCTTTCGGCTCCTTCTGGGGCGTTTGGGGCGCGTCGGTACCGCGAGTGCAGTACCAGACTGGCATCAATGAAACCCGGCTCGGCGTCGCGCTGCTGTTCGTCGGTGCCGGCGCGCTCCCGGCGATGCTGCTGGTGGGCCGGGCGTTGGATCGGTGGGGGTTATCCGTCGCGGCACTCGTCATCGGCGCGCTCGGCTGCGCGGGTGCCGGGCTGGCGCTAACCGCGGTCAACCTGCCGAGCCTGTGCGCCGGGCTCGCCCTCGTCGGCGCCACCAGCGGCGCGGCCGACGTGGCCATGAACGCGGTCGCCGGACGCGCCGAGACGCTCGCCGGCCGGCCCGTCATCACCCGCGCGCACGGCGTCTTCTCCAGCGCGGTCGTCCTCGCCAGTCTGGCGACCGGGCTGGCGTCCGCCGCGGCTTTGCCGCTCGTCGTCCCGTTCGCCGCTGTCGCCGCGCTGTCGCTGATCGCGGGCACCGCGATGTTCCGGACACTGCCCGCCCGCCGCACGGTGCCGAATCCGCAGCCGCACCTCGACAATGCCCCGGAGCGCCGGCCACCGAGCGCCCCGTTGTTGCTCATCGGGGTGCTCGGCGCGCTGGCATTCGCCAGCGAGAACGCGCACCAGAGCTGGGGTGCGGTCTTCGCGCAGCACGAACTGCATGCGGGTGGCGGGTTGAGCGCCGTCGCACCCGCCGTGTTCGCGGCAACGGTCGCCGTCACACGCTTCTCCGCCGGCGGCCTCAAGCCGGCCAACGCGCGGACCGTGCTGCTCGCCGGCGCGGCCAGTGCGGCGGCCGGTGCGGTCATTGTCGCCGCCGCACCCACGCTGACCATCGCGGCGGTGGGCCTGGCAGTGGCCGCCGCCGGGACCGCCGTGCTGTTCCCGACCCTCATCGGCATCGCGCAGCGCAACGTCGACGAGTCCCGCCGGGGTCGCGCGACGTCGCTGGTCACGACCGTGTCGTACCTCGGGTTTCTCCTCGGCCCGGTCTACGTCGGGCTGTGGGCCGACGGCGCCGGGCTGCGCGGGGCGATGGTCGCGGTGGGCGGCCTCGCCGCCTGCTTGTTCGTCCTCACGCCGGTGCTGCGAGCGCAATGACCGTGCGGTACTGACCGCGCGGCAAACCCCGCGGTGTTCAGCCCAGGGCCAGCCAACCCGAGCGCCATGGAGGCGTCCCCGGAACTGGGCGTGAGCGGGCTGGGCGGGTCGACGGGCCGGCGTTCTCGGGGCTGGCCGAGCGGCACCGGCGGGACTGCACGTGCACTGCTACCGGATGCTCGGGTCGTTCGAGGACGCCGAGGACACCGTGCAGGAGACGTTCCTCCGTGCCTGGCGGCGGCGGGAGACCTTCGAGGGGCGGTCGACGTTCCGGGCCTGGCTCCCCGCGACAACAAGCGCAAGGCATTCCGCGGGGCGCATCCACCAGCTGCGCCAGGAGCACGCCCGCAAGCCGAGCCTGCTGGACCGCCTCGAACGCGCCGGCCTCGCCTAGACCCGTCTCTAGGTGTCAGCGGCGGCCGCCCTGTACCCGCTACGGGGCGGCCGCGAACCTTGCGATCGGCGCGCTGTATCGCATGGCAGGGTAGCCGGTCGTAGGGCTTCACCGAAGGTAGCCGCGGCCGCAGCGGGCCTTGTCGCGAGTGCCGAGCGGTCGATAGAGTCCGTGGTCATCGACAAGCGTACGTATCGAAATCCGAATCGGCGGATCTTCCTCTGCCTTGGCTTCCTCCTGCTCGCCGCGTTTCTCGGCAGTGGCGCGGCCTTTGCCACCGGCGGCGCGCGGATAGCCTTCGCGCTGCTGGCCGGCCTCGTCGCCGCACTGGGCTTGCGGACACTGTTCCTGCGGCTCGTCGCCACCGGCAGCGGCCTGCGGGTGCACGGCCTGCTGGGCAACCGCACCTACGCCTGGAGCGAGATGGAACGCATCGAGCTCGGCAACGACCCGGTGAACTCGATGAACCCGCTGCAGGTTTTCCATCAACAGTGGATTCCCGTTGCCCATCTAACCAGCGGACGCATGCTCAAACTGACCGAGATCACGTCGTACACCATGCGGAAGAGCGCGCGCGACACCACCCTTGCGGCCCGCGTCGCCCGGGAGCTGGAGCTGGCCCGCGCAGCGGCGCGCTAGTCCACGACGACCGTGAACTTGTGGGGCTCGAATTCTCGGTTCGGTGGCTGTGACGTGCGGTTTTGTGCGACGTCGATCCAACGACAGCAACGACGATCCAGGCCGTGACAGCCGCGCTGGTGTACCTGCTCCTGCGTCAAGTTCTGCAGATGCTCACGCAACTCGCCCGGGACGGTGGCGCGAAGGACGTCGAGCTGCTGGTGCTGCGGCATCAGCTGGCAGTGTTGCGCCGACAGGTGCACCGGCCAGACCTGCAGCCCGAAGACAGGGTGGTGCTTGCTGCGTTGTCGCGGCTGCTGCCTCGCTCACAGTGGGCGGCGTTCTTCGTCACCCCAGCTACGCTCCTGCGCTGGCATCGGCAACTCATCGCGCGACACTGGACCTATCCACACGCCCGACCCGGCCGGCCACCCATCGACCGGGAGATCCGTGAGTTGGTGCTCCGTCTGGCCGCGGAGAACTCGACCTGGGGGCACCGCCGAGTGCAGGGTGAGCTGGCTCGTCTGGGCTACCAGATCGCGGCCAGCACGGTCTGGAAGATCCTGCACCAGGCCGGTGTCGACCCGGCACTCCCGCCGAACTGGACCGACCTGGAAACAGTTCCTGACCACCCAAGCCCACACCATCTTGGCCTGCGACTTCTTCACCGTCGACACCGTGCTTCTGAAGCGGATCTACGTGCTGTTCTTCATCGAGCTGGCGACCCGCCACGTCTACATCGTCGGGGTTACCGCGCACCCGACCGGCACCTGGGTCACGCAACAGGCGCGGAACCTGCTCATGAGCCTCGACCAGCGTGTCGACGAGCTTCGGTTCCTGCTCCGCGATCGCGACACGAAGTTCACCAGCGCCTTCGATACGGTGTTCACCGCAGCAGGCGTCGACGTGCTTCGCACACCGCCACAAGCGCCGAGGGCGAACGCCCACGCGGAGCGCTGGGTCCGCACCGTCCGGCGCGAGTGCACCGACCAGATCCTGATCTCCGGCGAACGGCACCTGGCGAACGTTCTCACCGAGTACACCGCGCATTACAACGGCCACCGCCCGCACCGATCACTCGGACAGCGACCACCGAACCCACCACCGCAGGTCATTGACCTCAACGCCGCCCGAGTCCAACGACGCCCGATCCTGGGCGGACTGATCAACGAATATTCGCAGGCAGCGTAGCCACTCCCATTTACGAGCCCCACGGGTCATCCGGCGTCACCGCCGAGCACAGCGCGGTGACGATCGGCGATCATGGCGTCGATGGCAGCCGGTGGATGAATCACGAGCCGCCGCTCGGCTGGCTCTGCGGCGATGAGCAGCCGATCGGCCGGCGAGATCGCACAACGGCGCCGCACGACGGACGGAATGTACAGATGACCCTGCCGGGTGACCGCGAACACTCCCCGTGGGCTGGCGTCGACGAGCAGCAGCCCATCATGCTCCTGGATCGCGTACCGGGTGCCGGGCCTCCAGCCCATGACCCGGACGATGGCCTGATCGGCGAGCCTGCCGTTGCAGTCAATCGCCGGCAGCGCGTAGACCGTCCGGCGCGTCCGCCGATCGGTGAAGGTCGGCAACGGCAGCGGACCACGGACGGGCCGTCTCATCGCTGCGTGGCCGCTCGTCGCGTTCGTGACGGAAGCCGGGACCACTGCGGGCACGAGGCTGGTCATGGCCGGCACCGCCGTCCAGCACAGATGCTTGGGTGACGTGTTCGAACGCGCTCGAACACCGGTGCGTCAGATAACGCAGGGATGCTATGGATTGGTGTCGAAGGTCTGACACGCACCATTTCCCAACGCCCCGACCTGCCGTCGGCGTGGTTGGTGGTGCCGCAGGTTGACTGACGACGGGGTGTGTGGCGCGGCTGGTTCGATCGCCGGACGTCCTGGGGTCCAAGGCAGTAAGGGCTGACATGGATGACGGCGCGGTGCAGGGCACGCACTTCCTGTCCTACGGCAGTTCGCAGCGGAGGACGTCGCGAGGGTGGCTCCGCGCTGGCATTACCGGCATATCAGCGAGGACGTCCTACCGGCGCTGAAGGCGCGTGGACTGTCCGACGACGATGTGGACACGATCCTCGTCGCGAATCCGCGCCGGCTGTTCGAGTAGGACAGTCAGGAGAGGCGCACGGTCCTGAGCTCGCGGCGGGAGGCGATGCGCAGCTTGCCGAAGATGTTGCGCAGGTGTGCGTCGATGGTGCGGGGGCTCAGGAAGAGTTGCGCCGCGACCTCCTTGGAGGTCGCCCCGGTGGCCACGAGCCGCGCGATGTGCAGTTCCTGGGCCGTCAGGGCATCGGTCGGCCGCGCCGCCCGCTTGCGTGGCTGCTCGCCGGTGGCCCGCAGCTCACGGCCGGCGCGGTCGGCGAACGCCCGCACACCCATGCCCGACAGCATCTCGTGGGCGGTGCGGAGCTGTTCGCGGGCGTCCTGGCGCCGGCCCTCACGGCGCAGCCACTCGCCGTAGACCAGGTGGGTGCGGCCGAGAAAGGTCGCGAACCGGCATTCGGCGAGCTGATCGATGGCCTCGCGGTACAGGTCCTCGGCGGCGGGCCCGGTGGTGGTCAGCGCGCGCGAGCGTGCCTCCAGCCCGAGCGCCAACGGGGTGCCGCTAGCACGGGCTCGGGAGCTGAGCCGTTCCAGCGCGGCGGAGGCGCGCGAGGGCTCGCCGGCGCGGACGGCGGCCTCGACCAGCTCGGGCAGCGCGGTACTGCTGTGCGTCAGCTCGTCGTAGTCGCACGGTCCCGAGGCGGCGTGGAGCGCGGCGGGGTAGTCGCCCAGGCCGTTGTGCAGCACGGCCAACGCCGCTTGGGCGAGGGTGATCAACGTTCCCTCGCCTCGCCGGGTCGCCTCCTGGACCGTGGCGTCGTACAGGTTCAGGGTTTCGGTCCGCCGGCCGCCCCACGCGCCGAGGACCAGCCTGCCGTGCGGCAGCGGCGGGGCCCCGATCGACTGTGTGATCGCACGCTCCTCGGCGATCACTTCGGCGGCCTGGGCCAGCTCGCCGGTATTCGCCAGGATGGTCGAGTGGAAGTTGAGCGCGGTGGCGAGCGTGGCCAGCGCTCCGGCGTTCCGGGCGAGCTGGACGAAACGGCTGGTCAGCGCATAGAGGATCTCGTCGTCCCACAACATGAACGCGACGCGGCTGGCCGCCCACAGCCCGCGCCGGCTGCCGTCGTCGGCGCTCAGCTGGTTGCGGAACGCATGCAGGGCCCGCCGGAGGCCCGGCACGCTCACCTCGTATCCCTCGGTGAACCTGGTTACCAACCCGTCAAGCAGGAGATCGGCCGGGCTTGGCTGGCCGGTCGGCGGGGGAGCGTCGCGCGCGGCCTCGGCGAGCTCCAGCACTCCGCGGCCGTGCCCGAGCGGGCCGGCGTGGATGGCCGCCTCGATGGCCTGCAGGTACGTGTCTCTGGACTGGGCGGGGTCCAGCGGGGCGAGCGTCTTGGCCGCGTCGAGCAGCATCCCCGGCACGTCGCTGCTGCGGGTCCTCACAAACTCGATCTGCGCGCGCAGCAGCTCACCCTGGGCGTGTTGCAGCGCGTCCAACGGACCGGCCACCGCAGCGGTCAGCAGCTGCAAGGCGGCGCCGGACGCGCCTGCCTCGTGCTTGGCCTGCGCGGCGACCAGCGCCCGGCGCGCCCGATCGGCGGGGTCGGGGGTGAGGGCGGCCGCTCGTTCCAGGAACGCGGCTGCGGCGGCCAGTCCGCCGCGGGCTCTGGCCCGGCCGGCCGAGCGCTCCAGCTCCAGCGCGACCGTCTCGTCGGTACTGAGAACCGCCTGCGCGCGGTGCCAGGCCCGGCGGTCGGGGTCGGCTCGCGGGTCGGTGGCCCCGGCCAGCGCGCCGTGCGCGCGGCGGCGCTCGGCCGGCTCGGCGGCCCGGTAGACGGCCGAGCGCACCAGCGGATGGGAGAACCGCACCCTGGCACCGACCTCGAGCAGACCCGCCGCTTCTGCTGGCGCGATCGCCTCGGCGCCGATGCCGAGGCGCTCGGCCGTCCGCCACAGCAGCGCCGCGTCGCCGACCGGATCGGCGGCCGCGACCAGCATCATCGTCTGCGTCGGCGAGGGGAGGTCGGCCGCCCGGCGCTGGACGCTCTCCTCGATCCGGTCGGGCACGCTCAGCGCGTCCGGCATGCCAAACCCGCCCGCCAACCCCGCCGGTGCGGCATGCCGGGACAGCTCCAGCAGAGCCAGCGGGTTCCCCCGCGCTTCGGCCAGGATCCGCTCGCGCACTCTGTCGTCCAGCGGCGCGTGGACCGCCGAGTCCAGCAGGGCCCGCGCGTCGTCGTCCGCGAGCCCGTCCAGGCGCAGCTCGGGTAGCCCGGCGAACGTCTTGGCAGCCCCGAGGGCGGGTACCTGGTCGCGCACTCCGAACACCAGGGCCAAACGCTCGGCCTGCACCCGCCGCGCCACGAATGCAAGAACCTGTGCGGAGACCGCGTCCAGCCAGTGTGCATCGTCGACCAGGCACACCAGCGGCTCGTCCTCGGCGGCCTCGGCGAACAGGCCGAGCGTGGCCACTGCGACCAGGAACGGGTCCGGTGCCGCGCCGGCACGTTGCCCGAGCGCCACAGCCATGGCCTTCTGCTGGGGTTTGGGCAGGGCTGAAAGCCTGTCCAGCAGCGGCGCGCAGAGCTGGTGCAGCCCGGCGAATGCGAACCCGATCTCGGACTCCACGCCGACCGTGTGCACCGCCCGGAACCCCGACGCCGTGTCGCGGGCGTGCTTCAGCAGCTCGGTCTTGCCGATACCGGCCTCGCCGTGCACGACGAGCACGCTGCTGTGCCCGCCGCGCGCCGCGGTGAGCAGCCGTTGCACAGCCACGTGCTCGGTCTGCCGACCTCGAATCATCACCGGCTCTCCCGCGGGGCACCGACTGACCGTGGGGGCTGCGCCGTCGGTTCTCGAACGGCATCAAGCCTAGACGCTGGATTGCCTCCGGCCACACGTCGCATGTCGGTTTGCCTAGCGGGTAGGCGACGCCAACCGGCCGCCGCCGGGAGAGCCTGCGACGAGAAGGCGGCGTCGGACCGGCTGATCGCAGAAGGAGCCGTGCAGTGTCCACTTCGCGGCCAGAGGAGCCGGTGGCACTGGTCCCCGGCGCCAACAGGGGCATCCGGCTGGAAACGGTGCGACGCCTCGTCGAAGCCATGGATCCTGCCGCTTCTCGGGCACTGCGCGGACCCCGACCTCACGTTCAGCCCGCCGACCTCGAAGCAGGATGACCTGCGGCTGGTCATCGGAGGGTATTGAAGAAATCGGTGATGTCCCGGGCGAGGAGGCCGGGTTCCTCGTGCGCGGCGAAGTGTCCGCCGCGGGGCATCCGGGTGTACCGGGCGACGTTGTAGGTGCGCTCGGCCCAGGAGCGTGGTGGCCGAGTCAGATCGGCGGGGAAGACCGCGACAGCCGTAGGGACCTTGACCTTCTCTACGCGTCTGGTCAGGCCGCGCGCGTATTCATAGTAGGGCCGAAACGACGTGGAGATGGTGCCGGTGAACCAGTAGAGCGATGCCTGGGTCAGGATGAAGTCGTCGGTGAATCGGGTCTGCAGGTCGCCGTCGTTGTCGCTCCAGGCGCGGTACTTCTCGACGATCCAGGCCAGGAGACCGCTGGGTGAGTCGGACAGGGCATGGGCGAGCGTAAGCGGCCGGGTGCTCTGCTGGTGCTGGTAGCCGCCTTCCTCGGAGTTCCAGGCGGCGACCTCGTCGAGGTAGGTCTTCTCCTCTTGGGTGAGACTCGCCGGGTCGTACTCCGTGGGCGCGGCGACGGCGAGGAGGTGAATCCCGGTAACCGAGTCCGGGTAGGCCTCCGCCAGCCGGGAGGTGACGCCGGCGCCGAGGTCGCCGCCGTGTGCGGCGTAGCGGTCGAAGCCGAGCTTTTCGTGCATGAGGCGGTGCCAGATCTCGTGGGTCTGCAAGGCCGGCGGGAGTGACGGCCGCTGGGGTGAGAACGTGTAGCCGGGCAGGGAGGGGACGATGACGGTGAAGGCGTCGGCGGCGTCGCCCCCGTGCTGTGACGGTGTGGCCAGGCGGCGGGCCAGGGTGGTGAGCTCCAAGAAGGAGCTGGGCCATCCATGGGTCAGGACGATCGGCAGGGCGTCCGGGTGCTCGCCATCGAAGCGCAGATAGTGCACGGGGGTGCCGTCCACATCGGCGATGTGTGACGGCAGGCCGTTGACCTCGGCCTCGTGTGCGCGCCAGTCGTACTCGGTGGCCCAGTACTCCACGAGGCGGCGCAGCTCACCGGTATCGGCGCCGGCCTGCCACCCGTCGAGAGGCCAGGGCGTTGGCCAGCGGGTGGCGCGCAGCCGCGCGCGCAGGTCTTCCAGGTCGGCGTCACTCACGGCGATCAGGGGTTGGGGGTTGGCCAAGGGCGTCCCGAACGCGGGCATGATCCAGCCTTTCGAGATCATCTAGTTACCTGCACAGGCAACTATAGCTGGCTGAGACCCGCCCGTTTTGCCGGTACAGTGCGGTCATGGCGACTGAGCGGCTGCGGCCCCTGGAGTACGAGGCGTGGCGAGGGTTCCTGCTCACCCACGACCGGATCTGGCGTTCGATTCAGGATGGACTCGCACCGCTGAACGTGAGCATGGCCGAGTACAGCGTGCTTGCGCTTCTCGGTGAGGCCGGCCCCAGGGGCATGCGGATGTCCGAACTGGCCGAGCGTCGTCTGATGTCCACCGGTGGCTTCACCCGCTTGGCCGACCGCCTGGAGCGCCGTGGGCTCATCGAGCGGCGGCGCTCAGGCGTCGACGGCCGCAGCATCGACGCGACGCTGACGAGCCAGGGGCGGGCCCTGCTGCGCAAGGCCTGGCGTCAGCAGCATCGCGACCTCCGCAGGCTGTTCTTCGACCGGCTCGAGGACGACGACCTCCGTCGTCTCGCCGACATCTGGGACAGGCTTGCGATCGAACCGCAGTGATTCACTTCGCTTGTTGTTCTGACCCCCGCTCTACCGCCGGCCGGTTCCGAACACGCCCCGGAATATCTGCCTGCGCAGACAAGTTATGACCTGCGTGGCGCGGGAGGGACCCGGCCGGCAGGGAAGGAGCGACTGATGAGTTTCGAGATCGGGATCATGACTTTCGGTGAGGTCACGAAGGATCCCGTCGCAGGGCGGCTGCCGTCACCGCGGCAGCGCGTGCGGGAAACGATCGAGCAGGCGCGTGTCGCCGACGAGGTGGGCCTGGACGTGTTCGGCGTCGGGGAGCACCACCGCTCCGACTTCGTCGGGTCGGCGCCGACGATCCTACTGGCGGCCGCGGCCGAGGCGACCGAGCGCATCCGCCTGACGAGCTCGGTCACCGTGCTCAGTTCGGAGGACCCCGTGCGGGTCTGGGAGCAGTTCGCGACGATCGACCTGCTGTCGGCCGGCCGGGCCGAGATCGTCGCGGGCCGTGGTTCCTACACCGAGTCCTTCCCGCTGTTCGGGTACGACCTGCGGGACTACGCAGATCTCTTCCGCGAGAAGCTCGAACTGCTGCTCAAGATCCGTGAGCGGAATCCGCTCACCTGGTCCGGGCGCTTCCGCGCACCGTTGGTCGACGCCGACATCGCGCCCCGTGCGGACGGCGACACCATCCCGATCTGGGTGGGGGTCGGCGGCTCGCTCGCGTCCGCGATCAGCACCGGCAGACTGGGCCTGCCGATGGCGCTGGCGCTCCTGCTGGGACCGGTGACATTCCACGAACAGACCGTCGAGCTGTACCGCGCGGCCGCGCAGAAGGCCGGGCATGATCCGGCCACGCTGCCGATCAGCATCAACGTCCACGGGTACGTCGGGCGTACCAGCCAGGAGGCACGGGAGACGATGTACCCCTACTTCGCGCAGGGAATGGCGGAGAACAACCACCAGCGAGGTGTGGGCTTTCCGCTCTCGCGGGCCGCGTTCGACGCGCAGGCCTCGCCCGGATCCGGCCTGCTGGTGGGCAGCCCGCAGGAGGTCATCGACAAGCTGCTGCGCTACCGCGAGTTGTACGGCATCAACCGTGCCATCATCCAGATGGGCTTCGGTGGGATGCCGCAGCAGGAGCACCTCAAGGCGATCGAGCGGCTCGGCACCGAGGTCGCGCCTGTCGTACGCCGTGAGGCCGCCACGATCGCGCGGAGCGCGGCATGACCACCACCCCGTCTGCCGTCGACGCCGGCCCGGCCACTCCACTGGCCGGGCCCGAGCTGCGGGTCGTGGTCGTCAACGGCAGCCCGAACCGGCCGTCCAAGACGATGGGCCTGGTCGACGTCGTCCTCGAGACGTTGGCGGGGATGCTCCCTTTGGAGGCGTCCCGGATCGACGTCTACCGGCTCGGCCCGGGGTTCACCGGGGCCGTCGAACGCGAGGACGTCACCCCCGACGTCGAGGCCGCCCTCCGGCAGGCCGAGATCGCCGACCTTCTGATCGCGGCAATACCGGTGTACCGGGGCTCCTACCCGGGAATGTTCAAGCACTTCTTCGACCTCATCGACCAGTACGCGCTCGCCAACAAGCTCGTCCTGCTCGTCGCGACCGGCGGGGGCGAGCACCACGCGCTCGTCCTGGAGCACGCCCTCCGGCCGCTCTTCGCCTTCTTCCAGGCGTTGACCGTACCCGTCGGGATCTTCGCCTCCGCCGGCGACTTCGACGGGATCACTCTGCTCAACCCGCGGGTCCATGGCCGAATCCAGATGGCCCTGGCCGACGTTGCCGACCTTTTAGGTGCCCGAGCCACCGGCACTCGCGCCACCGGCTCTGCGTGATCACCGCACGCGGGATCCTCGGCCGTGGTCCCGTCTGCGGGCATTGGAGGGTCGGTGCGGTGGTCCGATCCCTCGACGACCCCGACAAGTCGTCGTTCCGGCTCAGGGTAGGTTCACCACGGAAGGCTTCCGGACCTGTCGATGAACTTTCCCGTCGGCCCGTCAGGGCCGATCGTCGCGAGCGTCACGATGGATTCGGCACCCTCGGCGATGCTGTGTCCGAGACCGCCGGTGAAGTCGGTCGCGGTCTGCCCGGGGTCGGCGGCGTTGACCTTCACGTCCGTCAGTTCCTTGGCGTACTGCGTCGTGAGCATCGTGACCGCGGCCTTCGAGGCGGAGTAGAGGGGCAGGGCGTACTGCGACTCGATCCGCGCTGAGTCGTGGGTCATGCCGAAGGAGCCCATCCCGCTCGACACGTTGACGATGACCGGGTTCGACGACTTGCGCAGCAGCGGGAGGAACGCGTGTGTGACGCGCACGATCCCGACGACGTTCACGTCGAGCACGGCACTCATGTCGGCCGCGGTGTACTCCTCGACCGGGCCGACCCGGCCGAGGACACCGGCGTTGTTGACGAGGACGTCGACCGTTCCCTCGTGCGCGGCGACGTCGGCGGCCGCGGCCTCGACCGAGGCGTCGTCGGTCACGTCGATCTGGACGAACCGGGCGCCGAGCGACTCGGCCGCGGCCCGACCGCGTTCAGGGTCGCGGGCACCGATGAGGACGGTGTGCCCCGCCTCGACGAGGCGACGAGCGGTTTCAAGACCGAGAGACTTGTTGGCCCCGGTGATGAACGTGGTGGTCATGCTGGCTCCTCCTGACTCCGAACAGCATCGTCATGCGCTGTTCACGCACTCGATGCTGAGCTCTCGGGAGCTTCGGCGGGAGCTACAGGACATCCTGGTACAGCGCGTACCACCCAGCAGCCCGGTCCACGGACGGGGCGGGACTCGGCTGCTCATCTCTGCGAAGACATCCTGTGGACACCGATGGCCGCAAGGAATTCGAGCTTGCTGCGGGCGTCGGTGTCGGGCTGCGGTGTGTACACCACGAGGCGGAGATTCGTGTCCTGGGTGGTGAGCACGTCGGAGTTCAAAGCGATGTCTCCGACGTCCGGGTGTTCGACCAGCTTGTGCGAGCTCTTGTGGCCACCCACCGATCGGCGGCTCCACAACTGGCAGAACCGTGGGCTGCGGTTCAACCGCGAGATCAGCGACGCGACGTCGGGATCGTCGGGATACCGGCTCGTCGTCGCCCGCAGGTCGGCGATGAGGGACTCCTCGAACGCCGCCTGCTCGGCTGCCGGCTGCCGGACCCGGGGCAGCTCGCTCAAGAACTGCAAGACCAGGACGTTCCGGTCTCCCCTATCAAGGACCGTGGGATCGCCGAACGTGGCCGCGAACAGCGGATTCCAGTGCAGCAATTGCCAGGTGGCGTCGTAGATCGCCAGCGGGTTGCCGGCGAGCTGATCCACGATCCGATACAGGCTTCCCGGAATCATCTGCGGAACCCGGCGCGGGTCTGCGGCGTGACCGGCCATGCGCAAAAGGTGAGCGTGCTCGTCGTCGGACAGGTGCAGGGCGCGAGCCAGAGCGGAGCAGACCTGCGCTGAGGGCGTCGCCACCCGTCCCTGCTCGAGTCGGACCACGTACTCGACCGAGATGCCGGCCAGCATCGCCAACTCCGCGCGTCGCAGACCGGGAACCCGACGGGGTGAGCTGTGCGCGAGCCCCACCGTCGCCGGGTCCAGCCGATCCCGCCACGCCCGCAGCGCGTCACCGAGTTGATCCATGCACACCATCCTCCCGCACCCATCGCACCGCAGGGTGGTACGCGCTGTGCCAGGAAGTCCCGTAGCTCTCGCCGACGCTCCCGGGGGCTCAGGGCATCGGTGCAGGTACGGAAACCGCCGCTCCAGCCGTTCGCGCGCAGTGGCGAGGACAGCGACGGTATAGGTGGTTTTCGCCGACGCGAACACGCCGCCACGATGCGAGCTTGAGAACGTGACAACGACAGGTACGCCCCACCAGCAGCGTCCATCGGTCGGTGTGGCCGCGTGCAGACTCAGGGCGGGCCGCCAGCCCGAACTTCGGACCCTGGCGGCCCGAGGGCGAGGCGTCGGAGCTTCCCCTGCCGGTGGAGGAGCTTCAGGTCCAGTGTCCTCCCGAAGGCACCGCCGATCCTTACCAAACTGGCCCGGCACGGGCCTCTCCCGCCGGCCAGAAGCTGATCCCATCGTCGGCGAGCTGATTCCCGCCTGACAGCCCGCCGAGACCGACAATCGACATAGGAGATGACCCATGAGTATGGCGCACCTCGCCCAACCCGAACAACAGCAACAACTGGAATGGCTCGACGGCGGCACGCTGGCGATACTGCTCGACGGCGAAGCTACCGACGGACAGCTGACGGTGGGTCGATTCGACGTCAGCGAAGGTGAAGCACCGCCGTTTCACATGCACACCCGCGAGGACGAGGTGTTCATGTTGATCAAAGGTTCGGCCCTGTTGTGGTACGGCGACCAGGAGATGCAGCTGTCCGAGGGCGGCATCGTCTACCTGCCCCGAAACGTGCCACACGGGTACCGCATCACCTCCAAGAAGGCCGACCTACTGATGATCTGCACGCCGGCCGGCATCGAGGGCATGTTCCGGCACGCGGGGCGGGACAAGGCGACTATGCGCCCGGACGGGTTTGAGATCCGCCTCGACCGAATGGCGGAAGCGGCCGAGATATTCGGCAACGTCATCGTCGGCCCACCACGCTGAGAGCCGGCAGGCAGTCGGGCCACAGCGCCGGGCTGCTCGTCCAGACCCACCGGGCACCGACGAGCCGGTTGGCGGCCGCCGGGTGACCGACCTGGAAGAGATCATCGAGGAGGGCTCACGCATGTACGGACTGGTACCCCCCCGACAGGGCGCCCAGCGCCCGCGAATGGACGCCGACCTGTTCCGGCGTTATCTCGAGATCGCCGCCGCCGAGAATGTCCTGGGCTGGTCGCCGCCCGAGCTTGCCGAGCGGGGCGGCGTTGCACAGCTGAGCAACACCCGGTACGGCCGGCCGGCGGTCTTCCTGGTGAAGGCGCTGCGGGCGCTCGCCTCGCGAGACGAGGTGGCGTGATGAACCTCAGCACAGACCCGTTGTTTGACTTTAATCTGCTTCGCTGGATCGGTACCGCCCCCTATCGTGGCGCCGACATCGCCGAAGTGCTGGACCTGGCCGGCCGGCTCATGCCCGGCGACTTCGAGAGCTGGTACTCGCAGTTCCGCGCTCTCGCTGATCGTGTCGCAATCGAGGGATGGCACGACGAGTCCACGTCGTCGGCGACCCGGCGGGACCGGGCTTTCCGCGCCGCCTCCTACTACCGCGCCGCCGACTTCTTCTTGCACGGCGATCCCGCCGATCCGCGCATTGGGCAGACCTGGGCGGCTGCTACCGAACAGTTCGACCGCGCGATCGCCGAACTCGACCCGCCGGGCGCGCGCGTCACCATCCAGGCCGCCGGGTTCACCGTGCCGGCGGTCTTCTGCCGGGCCAGCCGCGACGGCACGCCCCGCCCGACCATCCTGATGTTCAACGGGTTCGACGGTAGCCAGGAGGAGATGCTGCATGTGTGCGGGTTCGCCGCGCTGGAGCGCGGCTTCAACGTCCTGACCTTCGAGGGGCCCGGGCAGCCGAGCGTCGTGCGCGGGCAGGGGCTCGGGTTCCGACACGACTGGGAGGCCGTGGTCACGCCCGTCGTCGACTACTGCGAGGCGGTGCCGGAGATCGACGCGTCGGTCCTCGGCCTGCTGGGCGTGTCCTTCGGCGGGTACCTGGCTCCCCGCGCCGCCGCGTTCGAGCCGCGTATCCGGGCCGTGGTCACCATCGACGGCCTGTACGACGGCTACCAGTCGGTGCTAGGCCTGCTGACCCCGCGGCTGCGGACCCTCCTGGAAGCCGGGAAGTCCGACGGCTTCAACGCCGCGATCCGGCGCGCCATGGCCGACAACAAGGCCCTGCGCTGGTACATCGAGCAGGGCCTGTGGAGCTTCCGGGTCGCCAGCCCGTACGAGTTCTTCGAGCGGGCGCGCCCATACACGCTGGACGGCATCACGGACAAGATCACCTGTCCGGTGCTGGTGTGCTCGGCCACCACCGACCACTTCAACCCCGGCCAGGCAGAGAAGCTCGCCGAAGCGCTGGGCGAGCGGGCCACCCTGCGGCCGTTCACCCCCGAGGAGTCGGCCGCGTCCCACTCCCACCCCGGGGCCTCGGTCCTCATGAACGGCGTCGTCCTCGACTGGCTCACCACAACCATGACCCCCGCGGCCGTCGCTTCGGGTAAGGCGCGGTGAACCGCCGGGACCCGGCCGCGGGGACCGCTCGGCTGCGGCAGCTGACGACCGCTGGGCTCGCACCGGTCCAGCGCACCCTCTACGACACCGTGATCGAGGCGATCGGCTCCGGCGGGCGCCCGGACTTCGAGTCCGCCGAAGAGGCCAGCGCCCACGACCTCCCCCGGCAGCTGGTCGGCGGACCGCAGATGGACGACGCCACCTACGCACGAGCGGCGGGCGAACTCGGCGACGAAGGCCTAGCGGACATGGTCCTGCTCATCGGCTTGTAACTCAGCGCCTGCGCCGTCATCAACGCCTTCGACATCGGCGCCCCCGCCAACCCCGCGGAAAGCTTTCTGGTGCGGTGACTGCCGCACCGGACGAGAGAACAGGAGAGGACCGATGATCTACCACAGCACGCGGATGACCGTCAAGCCCGGTGTGGCGCCGGAGAAGCGGGAGGAGGTGCTGGAGAGCCTGCGTAACCAGGGCCGGGTGATCCCGTCAGTGAAGTCGTTCATCGTCGGGCGTGACATCGGCGGCGAGTACGAGTTCGCCGCGATCTACGCGATCGAAGACCTGGACGGGTACTGGGAGTACCTGATCCACCCCGCTCACCACCACACCGACATGATCGGGCTGCCACTGGGTGAGAAGTTTGTGTCCTACGACGTGGTCGACGACGACGACCCGGACATGGCCGCGAAGATCGCCGCACTGCACCAGCGCCGCTACGACAACGACCCCGAACTCACCAAGCTGGTGTCGGACCTTGCCAGTTACGAGGGCAGCGCTGCCCCCGGCCCGCACGGCGACCGCTGACCACGAGGAGCGGCCCGGCAGGCCCCTACACGGCCTGCCGATCCCGGGGCGGGGGCGCCCAGATCGCCAAGGGCGTCCCCCCACCGGACGCGACGGGTTGAGAACGACGTTTCGGTGACCGGGGCGTAGGCCCGACCGGCGGATCAATAAGGCCGAGAACAGATCAACTTGATTCAAAGCCAGCCGGAGCGGCGCAGGTAGCGGTAGAGGATGATGGAGCTGATCAGCATGATGGTGAGCACGATGGGGTAGCCGTAGCGCCAGTTCAGCTCGGGCATGTATTTGAAGTTCATGCCGTAGATGCCGGCGATGGCGGTTTGCAGGGCGGCGATGGCGGCCCAGGCGGCGATCTTGCGCATGTCGTTGTTCTGGTCGACGGTGACCTGGGTGAGGCGGGCCTGCAGGACGGAGTTGATCAGGTCGTCGGAGGCGTTGACGCGGTCGACGACGCGGTTGTGGTGGTCGGCGACGTCGCGGAAGTAGCGGCGGATCTCCTTTGGAAGCTGGACGAGGTGGCCTTCCAGGATGGCGGCGAGGGGCTGCTGGAGGGGCACGACAGCGGAGCGGAACTCGACCAGTTCGCGTTTGAGCTGGTAGACGTGGCCGATGTCGATACCGGCGGTGCGTTGGAACACCTTGGCTTCGACGTGGTCGAGGTCGCGTTGGATAGCGGCGACGATAGTGAGGTAGACGTCGACGACCCTGTCATAGACGGCGTGGACGACGGCCCAGGGTCCCTGGGCCAGCAGTTTGCGGTGGGCTTCAAGGTCGGCACGGACGGAACGCAGCTCCCCGATAGCGCCGTGGCGCACGGTGATGACGAACCTCTCGGCGACGAAGATCCGCACGGAGCCGGTGTCGATGACTTCGCTGGTCTCGGTGAGCTCGGCGTGTTCGACGTAGGAGGCGGCGCGGATCGCGAGGAAGGTGATGTCCTCGTAGCGTTCGATCTTCGGTCGTTGCTCGGGGGACAGCGCGTCCTCCACGGCGAGGGGGTGGAGCCCGAATGTCGATGCGACGGCGGCGAAGTCGGCCTCGTCGGGTTCGTGCAGTCCGATCCAGACGAACGCGTCCGGTGTGTCGCGGGCTTGGTCGTACATCTCGGCGAACGTGCGCTGTTCGGGTTGGCGGACCCCGGCGATGTAGAGGGCGCAGTCGACGATTGCGTCATGGTGCCGCTCCGGGTGCTGGGGAGGCGTTTCGACGGCGTCGGCCGGGCCGCCCGTCAGCGGTGTCCGCCAGCCCTTGAAATGTCCCATGGTGATGTTGCCTTTCGGGTCACGTCGACGCGGTGTGCGGTGCCGCTGGTATCTCGTCGCCGGTTGCGCTGATGAACGTCGGTGGGTCGACGGATACGGCGGGTCAGCCGGCGCTGCCGGCCGGGTCCGCCGTGATGAGCACGGCGATCACGATGATCCAGGCGGCGAAGCCGATGACGAGTATCCATGGCAGCAGGCGGCGTGCGAGGCTCCTGCGCGGGGTCATGGCGTGGTCTCCTTCGGCTGTCATTGGCACGGTGTCGTCCGGCGTACGGTGATCGCGTTGCCGTCGTCGGAGGCGGCCACGATGATGCTGGCGGTGTCGTCGCGGTAGGCGACCCGGTTGGAGCCTGCGGCGAGGTAGGTGCGGGCCCCGGCCGGGACCGTGAGGCGGTCGGCGAGCCGGCCGCTGTCGGTGCTGCGGCTGATCGCGGCGACGGTCCTGATCTGTCCGGCCGGGCAGTCCAGGGTCGCGGTGGTGAGGGTTGCCGGGGCGGTGCCGAGGGAGTCCAGCAGCGTGGTGATCGCCGGTACGGCCGGGTCTCCGGGTGGCGGAGCGCTGTCGGCGGTCGTGGCGGGCCCGGCGACGCAGTCGGTTGCCGCGTCGGCGACCAGCCAGCCTACGCCGAGTTGCCGCACGGACACCCGCACCCCGCCGGCCAGGTCGGCGGTCAGGGGTGGTGCGGACCCGGACGTCACCGTGTCGCGGTGGGCCTGGTACGCGGCGGGAAGTCGTTGGGCGATCCGGCCGATCAGTGTGTCCTCATCGCCGCCGGCCACGTACAGTTCGACGGTGCGGCTGTAGCGGCCTCCGGTGCGCAGCACACCCAGTGGGCAGGTCGCGGCCCGGACGAGGCCGTTGACAGCGACTGCGGGTTCGTCGCCGGCTGCGGCGAGCACGTCGGCGAGGGCGCGGTCCATATCGGGCAGAGCGGCGTCGACCTTCGGGTCCCGGCCGGCCTGCCACCGCCACACGCCGACGGCCGCGCCGGCCAGCAGCGCGAGCGCGGCCAGCACAGACACGGCGAGCAGCCACCGTTTCCTGGTCGACATGAGCCAGATTGTGCCCGACGCCGTCGGGCCTGCCGGCCGCCAGGCACCACCGGGCAGGCCGTGTCGACTGGGATGGTTGCCTGGCCCGGGCACATCGCAGACGCTACGGTTACTTGCGTGGAGGCGCAAGAACAGTTCGGGCCGGTGGTCGACGTGCTCAAGGCTCTCGCGGAGCCGACGCGGCTGCGGTTGGTGTGGACATTGGCGCAGCGGGAGCATTCCGTCGGTGAGCTGGCCGAGCTGGTGGGCGCCCAAGTCGCGGCGGTGTCGCAGCACCTGGCCCGGTTACGCGACGCGGGTCTGGTTACGTCGCGTCGAGACGGCACGCGGATCTTCTACCGTGCCGCCGCGCCGCATCTGGCGGCCCTGCTCGAGCAGTTGATCGTGGTCGGCGGGCACGTGACCGGCGAGCTCGACCTCCCGCTGCCGTCGGCGCCGGCGGTCGCGGCTGCGTTGCAGGCGGAGGATCGTGGCCCGGCGGCCCGGCCGGGGGCGATGCAGGCCCGTACCGCCGGGGCCTGAACTCCTGCGCGCGGTTCAGCTGGGCTGTCGGCCGGTGTCGGTGAGGGCGACGCCGTTGGTGTCGACGGTGGCGAAGCCGAGCAGGTCCAGGCCGTCGACGGTGGGGAACAGGTCGTCGACGTCGAGGCCGAGTTCGTCGGCGACGTCGGCCGCGACACCGCGGGCCTCAAGGCCCAGCTCGACGTTCTGCTGCACGGTCAGCCAGGGCGGCAGGGCGAACCCCTCTCGACGACGTCGGCGTGGCAGCACGGGCAGGGGCGAAGACCATCCTTGCAATACGTCGCGACGACACGTCGCACAATGCGATCAGCCGGGCCCGTCCATCGTGGTCGGCACCCCGTCCTGAGCGGTCCGGCGCGACTACGGCGACGAACGCGCGTGTGTCGGCGCAGCGTGCTGTCCAACGTACGATGGATGGTGAAGCATGGCCCTCTGGACGGGCGGTCGGGATGGCACTCATCGGCATTCTGGTCCTCTTGGCGCTGTGGCTGGTTTGTGCCGCGACGGCGCTGTACATGGCGTCACGGCTCGCCCACCCCGATGACGGGCGTACCTGGCACCTACACAAACGGCGGCCGCACCGGCGCTGAGCTGCCGACCCCGCGCCGCGCCAGTCGCATCCACGGTCACAATCTCTCGGCGATGTCGGGATCTTTGCGTCTGCACGCAAGCAACGCGTACGATCGCGGCGTCGGACAGGTCGACACGAAGGAGGTGGGGCAGCCATGAGTAGCAGCCAACCTCCGAGTTCGCGCTGACGTTCCAACTCAGCGCGTGCCCACCGCCGCGCATCCTCGCCACGCTGTCCGCCGCTCAACAGCTTGATGCTGTACTGCCCGGCTCAACCGGCGTGTGCGCTTCCTGCGGACTCCGTGTCCTCGTCGCGTCGTTCTCTGTGGAGGCCGTGCCATGTCCGATCAGCGTCTGCGTGCACTTCGGCTGACTCGACGGGTGCTGGCGCGCCCGGACCACCGGGCGGCGCAGCTCGCGCCGCCGGAGCTGTCGATGGACCCGCGCGCCGCGGCGGCGGTCCCGCCGGTTGAGCAGAGCGTCGTCACCTCAGCGATCTACCGCGACGGCAAGCGTGTCGACAGCCCACCCACGCTGGCCGAGACCTACCGACGGCTGCGCGAACAGCCAGACACGATGGCCTGGATCGGGTTGTACCGGCCCGCCGAGACGCAGCTGCTGGCCGTGGCCGACGAGTTCGGGCTGCACGAACTGGCCGTCGAAGACGCCATCGTCGCGCACCAACGGCCCAAGCTGGAACGCTACGGCGACACCCTCTTCGTGGTCCTGCACGCCGCCCGCTACCTCGACGACATCGAATCGGTCGACTTCGGCGAACTGCACCTGTTCGTCGGCAAGAACTTCGTCCTCACCGTCCGCCACGGCCCCGCCCCCGACCTGCCGACCGTGCGCCTGCGCATGGAGAACGACCCCGAACTGCTGCGCCGCGGCCCCGAAGCGATCCTCTACGCCATCCTCGACAGCGTCGTGGACGGCTACGCCCCGGTCGTCGCCGGCCTGCAACACGACATCGACGAGATCGAGACCGAGGTCTTCCGCGGCGACCCCACGGTCACCCGACGCATCTACGACCTGTCCCAAGAGGTCATCGAGTTCCAGCGGGCGGCGCGGCCCCTGCTGAACATCCTCAACCGCCTGTCCGCCGGATTCGACAAGTACGGCACCGACGAGGAACTGCGCCGCTACCTCGCCGACGTCGCCGACCACGCCACCACGGTCGCCGAACGCGTCGACGGCTTCCGCCAGACCCTCGCCGACATCCTCACCCTCAACGCCACCCTCGTCTCCCAGGCCCAGAACGAGGAGGTCAAGCGCCTCACAGAGGCCAGCTACGCCCAGAACGAAGAGATCAAACGCATCTCCTCATGGGCGGCCATCCTCTTCGCCCCCACCCTCATCGGCACCGTCTACGGCATGAACTTCGACCATATGCCCGAACTCCACTGGCTCGGCGGCTACCCGTTCGCGCTCGCGCTGATGGCACTGGTCTGCGTGGCGCTGTACATGGTGTTCAAACGGCGCGGCTGGCTGTGAGTGCGCCACGAACAACAACGATGACGCTGTCAGTCTGACAGGGCTGGAGCGCTCGAGGTTCACAACGCAGGGATTACACAGAGCCGCTGGTCTCGTCGGGCCTCGCGGCGTCGAGGGCGGCACCGGCCTGGTCGGCGAGCGTGACGGCGACGAGGCGGGCCTGCAGAGGCACGACGGCCCCGCGGGTTGGCTGGAGCATGAACCGTCCATAGAACCGTCCACCGGCGGATGCCCGCAGTTCGATCTCTTCGTCCGGGAACTCGTCTCCGTTGAGGTTTCCGTGGACGCGGCCGTGTGTGATGCTGCCGTCGCGTTCCAGACGTGCCGGATGGCCGAGCAGGGTCCCGTACTCGAACCGGCATCCCTGCAGGTGCAACAGGTCAACCAGCTGCGTTCGCACCTGGTCGACCACGGCGCGGCTCTGCGCGCCCGACTGGACCAGTGCAGTGGTGCGCTGAATTTGCGCCAGGTGGTCGGCGTCGGTGATTGTGACCAGGTACAGGCGCCTTGCCCGGGCCGCGAGCTGCGAGACCGCCAGACCCACGACGAGCAGCAACGCCGCCGTGGTGATGTCGGCCGACGCGGCGATGGTGAACCGCCCGTAGGGCTCGGTGAGGAACAGATCGAACCACGCCGCGGCCGACAGGGCCGCAAGCGCACCAGCCAGGCGGTTGCCGATAGCGGCCACCGCCACCACGGCCACGACCAGGACGAGCGCCGCGTTCGCCGCGGACAGACTGCCACGAAACGGGGTCAGCGCCGCGGCGACCGCGAGCGGCACCACGACCGCGGCGGCCAACGCGAGCATGTCTCGGCCGGGATACCTGGGCATGGACACACCTCCTTGCTTCCGGTGCGACCGTACCGCGCGTCGTGGTCACGACTGCCGGCGTCACCAGTGCTCACCCACCACGAGGCACGCCGGGCTCTCCTGGCTGCCGCATCGGCCCGTTGACGGTCGCCGCTCAGCCGTCGCCGTCACCGTTGATAGCGACGGATCGCGGTGACGGAGCCGCGATGACCAGCTGACCGCGCGATTGGCGATGATGCGTGGGTGCGCTCGTTCCTACGTGGTGGGTAGATCGGCCGCCGCGAGGGCGCCTTGTGTGGTGAGCCAGGTGGCGAGGTCGTGGAAGTCGTTGCGGCGGGCGGCGTCCAGCGGGGTGAGGGGTTCCCACGGGGCGGGCCGGTTGAGGTCCGCGCCGCAGGCGAACAGGAGTCCGGCGGTTGCCTGTTGGCCGCCGTGGCAGGCGCCCCACAGCGCACCGTCGATCTGCTCGGGTGGCGGGCCGGCGGCGAGGTGGTCACGCACCCGGTCGAGCAGGCCGAGCGCGGCGGCGTTGAACAGGCTGGCGTTGCGCGCCGCATTCGACGAGACGGCGCGCGGCCGCCGCGCCTACTACCAGATCACCGACGCCCGCGTCGCCGAACTCGTCGTGCTCGCCCACGCCCTCGCCGCCGACAACCACACCGCGCTGTGCGCCTGCCACCGCATCACCGAAGCCGAGACCACCGACACCTGACCGTCCAACTCAGGCAGACGGCTTTCCCCGCGCGGCGGCGAGCTCCTGCGCCAGATCGCCGGTGAGTTCGCCGGGCAGGTTCACCACGACGGGCAGTGGACTCGACGCTGGTCATGCCCTCATCGCCGGGCTGACCGGAGGTGCAGCGGATCTTCGGAAACTTGACGAAGAAACAACGCTGACGCCCGGCCTGAACGGGGAACCTTGGATCATGGTTCGGGTACGGCGCCGCGACGGCCCCGGCTCCGGGATCGCGACCGGACCAGACCGAGTGGGGGGGATAGGTCCCATGGACGTGCGCATGATCACCGCAGCAGGGGTGAGCGAACATTCCGCCGACGCGTTGCCGGCGCTGCTGGCCCGCGACGACGGTCTGGTCTGGGTCGACATCCCGGGCTGCGACCCGCAGGCCGTCCACGTCCTGTCGGAGGTTTTCCGATTCCACCCGATGGCCGTCCAGGACTGCGTCGAACGCAACCGGGTGCCCAAGATGCACGCCTATTCCGACCACGTGCTCGTCGTCCTGCACGCCCCGGAACGCGGCGAGCGCGGCCACGTGCACTACGTGGAACTCGACCAGATCATCGGCCGCAACTACCTGGTGACCGTCCACGGCCCGGTCAACCCGGCGGTACCGCCCGAGGTGCCCCTGCGCGAGACCAGCCAGGTGCTGGCCCGCCTCCGCAGCGGGCGGCTGCGCCCCGTCATCCCGTTCGACCTGTCCTACGCCATCGCCTCGGCCCTCATCCGCAACCAGGAGGACTACGTCGAGGCGGTCACCAGCCAGGTGTGGCACCTGGAGCAGCGGGTCACCGGCGGCGAACCCGACGACGCCCTGGAGTTTCTCAACGAGCTGTTCCAGGCCCGCCACGGGCTGCTCGCCGTGCGAACGATGGCCACACTCAGCGGCGCGATCTACGGCCGGGTGGCCGCCCTCACCGCCATCTCCGACGCCGGGAAACGGCTGGCTGCCGACCTCGCCGACAAGTTCGAGCGGGTCCGCGCCGTAGCCGACGGAGAACGCGAGTATCTCCAAGGCGTCATCGAGTACTACCACACCGTCCTCGTCATCAAGGCCGCGCTGATCGGCCAAGCACAGAACGAGGAGGTCCAACGGCTCACCGCGGCAAGCTACGCGCAGAACGAACAAGTCAAGAAGATCTCCGCCTGGGCCGCGATCTTCTTCGCTCCCAGCCTCATCGGCACCGTCTACGGCATGAACTTCATCCACATGCCGGAGCTGCATTGGACCCTCGGCTACCCGCTGGCCCTGGTCCTGATGCTCGCATCGTCCGCAGCGCTGTACCTGTTCTTCAAACGCCGAGGATGGCTGTAATCCCGAACTGGCGGGCTAGTACTGCAACGGCAGTTGGGTTGACCGGGCATGGATGATGTTCGCTGTGGCGGCGGAGATTGAGGCGTGGTCGGCTGAGCTGGATCGGTTGC
>NZ_JBEZDS010000038.1:0-38896 GCF_040648435.1 Dactylosporangium sp. NPDC049140
GTACACGGAGTTCGGCTTCCAGGCCACCGGCACCGGTTCGGGCATCACCCCGGGCTGCTCGGCCGGCTGACTTTACGCACGACGGGGCTCCGCGCGCCCGACCCCCCTTTTTTGCGTCTCTTACTCAGCGCGAGTGTCGAGCGTCTCACCCGTGACGAGAAACACCACGTGGTTGCCGGCGTTGACGGCGTGGTCGGCGTAGCGCTCGTAGAAGCGGCCGAGCAGCGCCCCGTCCACCGCGGCCTCGGTGCCCTCGGACCAGTCCGGCGCGAACATGATCGCGAACAGGTCGGTGTGCAGCTTGTCCATCGCGTCGTCGTCGCGCTCGAGCTGGCCGGCCGCGACCACGTCGAGCTTGGAGATGGCGCTCGAGATCTTGCCGGCGATCCGGTCGGCGACCTGGCCCATCTGCTCGAACGTCGCCACCAGCGGCTCCGGCACGGCGCGGGCCGGGTGGCGGCGCAGCGCGGTCTTGGCGACGTGGTCGGCGAGGTCGCCCATCCGCTCGAGGTCGGCCGCGAGGTGCAGGGCGGTCAGCAGCAGCCGCAGGTCCGAGGCGACCGGGGCCTGGCGGGCGCAGAGGTCGTAGACCTTGTCCTCGACCAGCCGGTAGAGCGCGTTGACCTCGGCGTCGCGGGCGATGACCTCCTCGGCGTCGGTCTGGTCGGCGGTGAGCAGGGCGTTCGTGGCCCGGCTCATGGCCGAGCGCACCGCGTCGGCCATCCACACCAGCAGCTTGTTGACCTGAAGAAGATCGGCACGATATTCGTCGCGCATATTGCTCCCATCGTTGTGTACCTACCTTAGGGCCCGAACCCGGAGCCTCCAATGAACAATGGCCGCCAGCAGGGTGAACACTGGACCACATGAGCCCGATTCGTGCCTCCGTGTGCGCTGGATGCGCTAGACGGTCTCCTACCATCGGATCGTGGATTGGAAGTTCCGGCAGGCGAAGTCCGAGGGACCGGCGGTGACCGACATCCTCGACGCGCTGCAGGTCGGGGTGCTCGTCCTGGACGAGGACGACAGACCCGTGCTCGCGAATGCGGCGGCACGGGAGATGGGGCTCGTCCGGCAGCGGCAGAACGGCTCCGCGGGCTCGACCGAGGAGGCGCACACGATCGTGCGCACCCTGGCCGGCCAGGTGCGCCGGACCGGGATCACGCGCGTCGTGGAGCTCGACCTGCCCCGCCTGACCCACGGCGAGCCGCTGGGCGTCAACGTGCGGGCGGTCGCGCTCGAGGGCGGCCGGGTCGCGATCGAGGCGGCGGACGTCACCGAGGCGCACCGGGTCGCCCGTGTGCGCCGGGACTTCGTCGCCAACGTCAGCCACGAGCTCAAGACCCCCGTCGGCGCGCTGCAGCTGCTCGCCGAGGCGCTGCTGGACGCGACCGACAAGGACCCCGCGGCCGCCATCCGCTTCGCCGAGCGGATCAAGCACGAGTCGTCGCGGCTGGGCCGGCTGGTATCGGAGCTGCTGGAGCTCTCCCGGCTGCAGGGCGCGGAGCCGCTGCCCGAGCCGGAGCCGGTCGACGTCGACAAGATCACCGCCGAGGTGCTCGACCGGGCCAAGACCCCGGCCGCGGCCAAGGGGATCGAGCTGCAGTTCCGGGGCCTGCGCGGGCTGACCGTCTACGGTAACGAGAACCAGCTCGTCACCGCCGTGGTCAACCTGGTCGAGAACGCGATCGCGTACTCGCCCGAGCACACGGCGGTCACGATCACCACCAGCGAGGACAGCGGGTACGTCGAGATCGCCGTCGCCGACCAGGGCATCGGCATCGAACCCCGCGACATCGACCGGATCTTCGAACGGTTCTACCGCGCCGATCGGGCGCGTTCCCGGGCCACCGGCGGCACCGGGCTGGGGCTTGCCATCGTCAAGCACATCTCTACCAACCACGGCGGCCGAGTGACCGTCACCAGTACGGTCGGAGTTGGCTCGACGTTCACGTTGCGGCTGCCTTCGCGTCCGACGGAGGCCGCGTTGACGCTACCGCCGTCAGTTGAGATCGGAGGGGCCCCATGATCGTTACGCAACAGCAACATTCCACCCGCGGTTCGCAGCGCAGTGTGGCTCCCCGGCAGCTACGAAAGGACAGCACGTTGGCGCGCGTACTCGTGGTCGAAGACGAAGAGTCGATCTCGGACCCGTTGTCGTACATGCTCCGCCGCGAGGGCTTCGAGGTCTCGATCGCGGCGACCGGTACCGAGGCCATGACCGAGTTCGACCGTACCGGCGCGGACATCGTCCTGCTCGACCTGATGCTGCCGGAGATGTCCGGCACCGAGGTCTGCCGCCAGATGCGGCAGAAGTCGAACGTCCCGATCATCATGATCACGGCGCGGGACAGCGAGATCGACAAGGTGGTCGGCCTGGAGATCGGGGCCGACGACTACGTCACCAAGCCCTACTCGCCCCGCGAGCTGGTCGCGCGCATCCGCGCGGTGCTGCGCCGCCAGATCGACACGGTCGGCGAGCTCGCCCCGCCGACGCTCTCGGCCGGTCCGGTGCGCATGGACGTCGACCGGCACGTCGTGACCGTGGCCGGGGATGCGGTACAGCTGCCGCTCAAGGAGTTCGAGCTGCTCGAGCTGCTGCTGCGCAACGCCGGCCGGGTGCTGACCCGCGGCCAGCTGATCGACCGCGTCTGGGGCGCCGACTACGTGGGCGACACCAAGACGCTCGACGTGCACGTCAAGCGGCTGCGCTCCAAGATCGAGCCGGAGCCCTCGGCGCCGCGGTACATCGTCACCGTCCGCGGGCTGGGCTACAAGTTCGAGCCGTAAACCGGCCCTACCCGGCATTTGCCACCGATTCGCGGTTGCGCCTGCGCTCCTCCATCTCGGGACGCAGGACGTAACCGCGGATCGCGCGGCCAACGAGCTCGCTTGTCTCGTACGTGATGATCACGTCGTAGCCGGCGTTCTCGGGATCCCGCCGGACGAACAGGACGGACCCGGTCACGGTGATCGAGTCGGTCTCGAGGGAGACCGCGACGTCGACGCGGTCGTCGCGCTCGAAGCGGTCCTCCGGCATCCGGCACCGCACGCCGCCCTCGGACAGGTCGATGACCCGGCCGCGGTACGTCGAGCCGCCCCGGCTCTCACCCGGGCGAGACTTGAGGAGTCCGGCCGTACGACACCGCGGGCTCCCGTAGCGTTTGCGCCGGTGCGCAGCTTCAACACCGGCCCGGCCGGCATGCTCATGATGATCGTCGGGCTCATGCTGGCGATCAGCTCCGCGTACACCGCGTTGGCCAAGGCGAACTGGCGGCTGCTGCCGAGCGTCCTGATCGGGCTGTCGCTGATGGCGGTGGGCTACTCCCTGATGGCCCGGGCCCGGCGCAACCGACCCCGCTCCGGCCGGGGCTCAGACGGGTCGGATGGGGATGAGCTTCAGTGAGCGCGCGCTCGAGGTCGCCGGGTGCTCGGCGATCATCCCCTGCTCGGCGCGGGCCGCGCACAGCTCCGCGAGCCGCACGTAGGCCGGCTTGCCGATGAGCGCGGTCAGCTCCGGCTCGTACTCCTGGTAGAGCCGCTTCGCCCCGACGTGCGCCTCCGGCGACGACGTGCACCACCAGTGCAGGTCGTGGCCGCCCTCGCCCCAGCCGCGGCGGTCGAACTCGCCGAGCGTGGAGACGAGCACCTTGGTGCCGTCGGCGCGCTTGCGCCAGTCCTGGTCGCGGCGGACCGGCAGCTGCCAGCAGACGTCCGGCTTGTACTCCAGCGGATGCACGCCGTCGCGCAGCGCCTGGCCGTGCAGGGCGCAGCCGCCCCCGCCCGCGAAGTCCGGGTCGTTCTGGAAGACACAGCCGCCGCCCGGACGCGTCGCGGTGCGCAGGGCCTTGTTCTTGCCGTCGATCGTGTCGTTCTCGGTGAAACGCTTGAAACCCCGGCGGAAGTACTGCCAGTGCTCGGGCGTGAGCCGCTTGGCCGCCGCGCGCACCCGCTCCTGGTCGTCGTCGTCGGTGAAGAAGGCGCCGTGCGAGCAGCAGCCCTCCTCGGCGCGGCCCTCGATGATGCCGTGGCAGCCGTTGCCGTACACACAGGTCCAGTTGGACAGCAGCCAGGTCAGGTCGGCGCGGACGAGGTGGTCGGCGTCGGCCGGGTCGGAGAACTCGAGCCACTCGCGCGGGAAGTCGAGACCGACCTCGAGGTCGCGGGGCTCCTCGTAAAACTCGACGTCCACGTCGACCTCGACCTGCTTGTCCATTCGAAACAGGGTACGCTGCCGCCGGCTTGGCGCGGGCTTCGCCCGGTACGCGGCGGGGGTTCCCGCCCCGCGCCCCCCATGGCCGCAGGCGGCCACTTTTGCGGGCGCTCCGCGCGCGGCTGTTCCCTGGCACGGCGCGCGGCCTTTACCGCGCACGGATACCGTCTCAGCATGCGACTCGGCGTGCTCGACGTGGGCTCCAACACCGTCCACCTGCTCGTTGTCGATGCCCACCATGGCGCGCATCCGTGGCCGGCCCACTCGCAGAAGGCCGAGCTGCGCCTGGCCGAGCGGATCGGGGGCAACGGCGAGCTGACCAAGGCCGGGGCCGACAGCCTGATCGCCGCGGTGGAGCAGGCCCGTGACGCCGCCGCCCGGCTCGAGAGCGACGACCTGCTCGCCTTCGCCACCTCGGCCGTGCGGGACGCGAAGAACTCGAGCCGGGTGCTCAAGCGCGTACGCGAGGAGACCGGCGTCGATCTCCAGGTGCTCTCCGGCGAGGCCGAGGCGATCATGACCTTCCTGGCCGTGCGCCGGTGGTTCGGCTGGTCGGCCGGGCGGCTGCTGGTGATGGACATCGGCGGCGGGTCGCTGGAGCTCGCGGCGGGCATCGACGAGGAGCCGGACGTGGCGCTGTCGGTGCCGCTGGGCGCCGGGCGGCTGACCCGGGAGCGTCTGCAGGGTGACCCGCCGTCGGCCGCGTCGGTCGACGGGCTGTGCGAGTACGCCGAAACGGTCGTGGGCAAGGTCGCTCCCACGCTGCTCGCGAACGGGTGGGATCGGCCGGTCGCGACCTCGAAGACCTTCCGCACCCTGGCCCGCCTGGCCGGGGCCGCCCCGTCCGGCGCCGGGCCGCGGGTGCCGCGCCGCCTCAGCCGCACCGGCCTGCACCAGGTGCTCTCGTTCATACGGCGCATGTCGTCCTCGGCCCTGGCCGAGATCGACGGCGTCAGCCCGGGCCGTGCGCACCAGATCCTGGCCGGCGCGGTGGTGGCCGAGGTCACGATGCGGGTGCTGGGCATCGACGAGGTCGAGATCTGCCCCTGGGCGCTGCGCGAAGGGGTGATTCTTCGCCGCCTGGAAGTACTGGAGTCGAGTTGATCGACAGGAGACGCTACCCGAGTCGGGCTAGCCTGGTGGTGTGAGTCGCCAAGTTCCGGTCCTGTTGTCCACCTCCTCGGTGTTCCCCGAGCCGACCGCGGCCGGGTTCGAGATGGCCGCCGCCCTCGGGTACGACGGCGTCGAGGTCATGGTCTGGTCCGACGCGGTCAGCCAGGACGCCCGCGCCCTGGTGGGGCTCTCCAAGCACTACAACGTGCCGGTGCGCTCCGTGCACGCGCCGTGCCTGATGGTCACCCAGCGCGTGTGGAGCCCCGACCCGTGGGAGCGCCTGCGCCGCGCCGCCGAGCTCGCCGACACGCTCGGCGCCGACGTCGTCGTGGTGCACCCGCCGTTCGCCTGGCAGCGGGAGTACGCGCGCACGTTCTCCTCCGGCCTGCTGCGCCTCGGCCGGCAGTTCCCGGGCATCCGCTTCGCCGTGGAGAACATGTTCCCGCTGCGCGGGGTGGGCCGCGAGTTCGTGCCGTACGCGCCGGGCTGGGACCCGACGCTTACCGGCTTCGACGCCTACACCCTGGACCTCTCGCACTGCGCCGCCTCGCGGACCGACGTGATCACGCTCGCCGACACCATGGCCGGCAACCTCGCCCACGTGCACCTGGGCGACGGGACGGGCAAGGGCCGCGACGAGCACCTGGTGCCGGGGCGCGGCAGCATGCCCTGCGCGCAGCTGCTGGCCTCGCTGGACTCGCGCGGCTTCACCGGGTCGGTGGCGGTGGAGGTGGGCACGCGGAAGGCGGGGAGCCGGGCGGAGCGGGAGGCGGATCTCGCGGAGTCGCTGCGGTTCGCCCGCCAGCACCTGGCCACCACGTCGCCGGTCGCCTGACTCGCGTTCGGCGCCTCTGACGCGCCGGGCCTTCGGTGCGTTGCGCCGCCGGCGGCCTGGTGCCGTTGACGCAGAGCGTCTTTGTGCGCCGGTTCCGTCGACGCATTGCGCCTCTCAAGCTCGGCGCCTTTCCTGCGTGGTCGACCGGCGCGGGTGCGCCCCGGAGGTGCGCTGTGTCTTCGGCGCTCGCGGTCTTCGGCGCTCGCGCCGCTCTGTGCGGTTGGCCGCGCCCTGCGCGGCGCCTTCGGCGCTCTGCGCTGTTGTGTGCCTCGGCGCTCTGCGCCGCTCCGTGCCTCGGCGCTCTGCGCCGCTCCGTGCCTCGGCGCTCTGCGCCGCTCCGTGCCTCGGCGCTCTGCGCCGCTCCGCCTTTGACGCGTCCGCCGTTACCAACGGCGGACGGTGAGGCCACGGGAGTAACGGTCCGGGCCAACGACGGACGCCGCGGTAGCTCTATGCTTCGGCCAACCCCTACGGACCCGACTTATCGCCCGTCGGGGTATAAATCCGATATGTCGCGGCGCGGAGCGCCCGACATATCGCGGGCCGGTTGGGAAGTCGGCGTGTCAGATCTTGCGTACGGACTCGGCCTGGGGCCCTTGGGACCCGTCGCTGCCGCCGTCGACGCTGATGAAGCCGAAGCTCTTCTCAGCGTTGAACCACTTCACGGATCCCTGGGCCATTGTGCTGTTCTCCTTCGTAGGTCCGGCCCCAAAGTCAGCGCCGGCACCGCATCGCTCAAGCCCACCTGTCCAATTTGTCGTACATGCGACAAAGCGAACCACATGACGCAAGATATGCCCGAAGTTACCGACCCTGGGGGCAGTTTCCGGCAGTTGGCCGCCACGGAGCGTAGTCAGGAGGGCGCGAAAAGCCGCGGCCGCGGCCACAGGGCGGCGGCCTTCGGGTGGACCGCCTAGGCGGTCACGACCGCCCGCTCGGCCTCGGGCGCCGTCGCCGGCGTCAGCGAGGCCGGGGCCGCGCCCGTCTCGGCGGCCCGCTTGCGCGCGCGATGGGCGGCGACGTGCGAGCGGGTCGCGCAGCGCTCGGAGCAGAAGCGGCGGCAGCAGTTGGACGACGTGTCCAGGTACACGTTGCCGCAGCGCTCGTCGGCGCACACGCCGAAGCGGGTGCTGCCGTGCTCGCACAGCCACACGGCCAGGCCCCAGGCCGCGCCGGCCAGGAGCTCCGAGCTCACCGACGAGCCGCGACCGGTCACGTGCATGTGCCAGTCGTGGGTGTCGTGCCCGGAGATGCGCGGCTGCATCGGGTACGCCTCGAGCAGGGCATTGAGCTCCGCCACGGCGGCGACGTCCCGGCCGGACGACCCGTGCTCGAACACCTCCCGCAGCCGCTTGCGAGCACGGCGGAAGGCGACGAGGTCGCGCTCCGTCGCCTCGGAGGTCTGCCAGCTGTCCTCGCCGAAGAGCGCCGCGAGATCTTGCATGCTCTCGAGCGGCGCGTTGACGATGTCGACGGCGGTCCGCGCATACGCGTCGAAGTCCACCCGACCAAGGTAGTCAAGAAATGCCACACTGGCGACCAGGCGTCACCGGACACTCGCGGTTCTGTTTACGCTCGGCACATGCTCAGATCGGTCATCCTCGCCGCCGCCCGTTCCACCCGGGTCGAGCGGCTCGTCGAAACCGCCCCGGTCAGCCGCAGTATCGTGCGCAGATTCATCGCCGGGGAGCACGCGGACGACGCGCTACAGCGCACCCGCGAGCTCGTCGCGGACGGCCTCTCCGTCACGATCGACTACCTCGGGGAGGACACCACCAACCCGCACCAGGCCGAGGCGACGCGGGACGAATACCTCAAGCTCCTCGATGCCCTGCACGCCGCCGAGCTGACCCCGGCCGCCGAGGTCAGCCTCAAGCTCTCCGCGCTCGGCCAGGTCTTCGACGAGAAGGTCGCCTACGAGCACGCGCGCGCGATCTGCGCCAAGGCCACCGAGTCCGGCACCACGGTGACGCTCGACGCCGAGGACCACACCACGACCGACTCGACGCTGGAGGTGCTGGCCCGGCTGCGCGGGGAGTTCCCGACCGCCGGGGCGGTCCTGCAGGCGTACCTGCGCCGCACCGAGGCCGACTGCCGGGAGCTCGCCGTCGCGGGCTCGCGGGTCCGGCTGTGCAAGGGGGCCTACAAGGAGCCGGAGTCGGTGGCGTACCAGAGCCGCCTCGACGTCGACAAGTCCTACGTGCGCTGCCTGAACGTGCTCATGGCCGGCGCCGGGTACCCCATGCTCGCCACCCACGACCCGCGGCTGATCGGCATCGGCGAGGACCGGGCGAAGTGGTACGAGCGCACCCCGGACGAGTTCGAGTTCCAGATGCTCTACGGCGTGCGCCCCGAGGAGCAGCTGCGCCTCGCCCGGCTGGGCTACACCGTGCGGGTCTACCTCCCGTACGGCACGCAGTGGTACGCGTACATGATGCGGCGTCTCGCGGAGCGCCCGGCGAACGTGAGTTTCCTGGCCAGGGCCCTGCGGTCGCGAGGCTGACAACGGGCTTTCGCCACATCAGGTCGCCTCTCGTCCGTATGGGCGACGCGGCGGGTTGACCCGTTCGCGTACGGTCCGGCAGTGATGGTTGGGGATGCGTGCCGGAGGGCGGGCGGTGACGTCACCGCGAGCTACCCGGCCCTTCCCCACCAGCGCGCCCCGCAGGACTGGGACGGGCCGACGCCGCCGATCGGGCTGCGGCGGTACACCGAAGAACCCCCCAAACCCAGGAGCTCCACGGTGTTCCGGGCGGCCGTGGTCGTCGCCCTCGCCGTGCTGCTGCTGGCCCCGGCCGGCGCGATCGCGTTCGCCACGGTGCGGATGGAGCGCTCGACGGTCGTCTCCGGCCAGGGCCTCGCCGGCGCCGGGGGCCGGGACACCGGCGGGCGGCCGGGCGCCCAGGCCGAGCGGCCGGGCACCGCGGGCGCGACCGCGAACCCGCCGCCGACCGGTGTCGACGGCCGGATCCGCAAGGCCCTCACCGACCAGGCGGACGCGCTGCTCGGCGGCGACGAGGACGGTTTCCTGCGCGCGGTCGACCCGTCCGCGGGCGGGCTGCGCGAGGACCTCGCCCGCCGGTTCGGCTCCCTGCGCCAGCTGCAGGTCAAGATCTGGCAGCCGGCGGTCGAGGCGCGGGCGAAGACCGAGGCCGGCGGCACCGCGAGCGCGACGGTACTGGTCAAGTACTGCTTCGTGGTTACCACCTGCGACCCGATGAGCCTCGAGGCCGACACGCGGTGGAAGGTCGCGGGGCAGAGCGTCACGCTGCTGGAGTTCAGCGTCGCCAAGGACCTCGGGCCGCGTCCGTGGGAGGTCAGCGAGCTGCGCGCCCAGGTCGGCGACCGGGTGGTGATGGCGACGACCGCGAAGTACGCGTCCCGCCTGCCCTCGATGCTCGCCGCGGCCGAGCAGGCGGCCGCGCTCACCGACACGTTCGCGCGCTGGGGGCCGCCGCCGGCCCGGTACGTCGTCTACCTGGCCGGGCCCGACGAGTGGTCGAAGTGGTACGGCATGCGCCAGGAGGCGTGGGTGGCCGGCTTCGCGCTGCCGCTGACCGCGAGCGCGACCGAGATCGTGCTCAACGCCGCGCGCGTCGACACCAAGCAGACCCTCGACGTGCTGCGCCACGAGTTCACCCACGTGGTGACGCTGGCCGGGGTCGAGAAGGCCTACGAGCACACGTGGTGGCTGGTCGAGGGCATCGCCGAGTACGTGCGGGTCAAGGGCAGCGGCAAGGCGTTCGACCAGATGGGCGACGTGCGCGCCTACCTGCGCAGCGGGCACTGGAAGGGCGACATCGCGCTCGACGACCCGCCCGAGGGGGCGAGCACCGCGGACGTGAGCGGCCGCTACGGCGTCGCCTACCTGTCGCTGCAGCACCTGGCCGACCGCTTCGGCGAGGACCGGCTGCTCGACTTCTTCGACGCCACGGTCCGGCAGGGCCACCCGCTCGACGACTCGGCACGCCAGGCCTTCAGCATGAGCTGGGAGGACGTGCAGGCCGACTGCGTGCGGTACGTGCGGGGCCGCAACTAGCGCATTCGCGTATCTACACTTGCGAGCGTGTATCGCGTCCCCCCGCGAACGACCGCCGTCGCGCTGCTGATCCTCGTGTCGCTCACCGGCGCCTCCTGCACCGGTAACGACACCGGCATCGGCCTGGGCAGCGCCGGGCGCAGCGACGTGGTCGAGGTCGTCGACGCGCCCGCCACCGTCACCGCCCGCGCCGCCGCCACGCTCACCGCGGCCGCCGACGGCACCCTGATCTCGCTGAGCGTCAAGCCGGGTGACACCGTGACCGCCGGCCAGGTGCTCGCGGTCGTCGACTCGCCCACGGCCCAGCAGCGGCTCAAGGAGGCCAACGGTGCCCTCGACGCGCTCAAGGGCGCCGGCGGCGGCGGGGCCGGGGTCAAGAACCTCTCCGCGCAGCAGAAGAAGACCGACGACGCGGCGGCCAAGGCGTTCGCGGACGCGCGCACGGCCGCGGCGCAGATCGCCGACGCGGCCGTGCGGACCTCGCTGACCACCCAGATCGACCTCGCCGAGCGGACCTACCAGGAGGCGGCCGCCTCCGCGCGGGCCGTGATCCAGAGCGTGCAGCGCGGCCTGGCCAGCGTCTCGCAGGCGATGGCGGCGCTCACCCAGGCCCAGCGTGCCCAGGCCCAGTCCGCGGTCGACCTCGCGCAGTCCACCGTGGACCAGCTGACCCTGCGCGCGCCGGTCGCCGGCGTGGTCCAGCTCGGTGGCACCTCGGCGGCGAGCGCGCCGTCGATCACCGACCTCATCGGCACGGCCACGGGCGGCGGCCAGGCGCCAGCCACCGGTGCGGGGAACGGACCAGGAGTGGATCCGGCGGTACCGGTGGGAGGCCGGGTGACCGCCGGCACCGCCCTCCTGACCGTGGTCGACGTGTCGGAGCTGGGCCTGATGGCGGAGGTCGACGAGACCGATGTGCTGCTCGTCCAGCCCGGCGTCACGGCGCGGGTCGAGCTCGACGCGGCCCCGGGGGCCATCTACGAGGCGGCGGTGACCTCGGCCGACGTGCTGCCGAGCACCTCGGCGCGGGGCGGGGTGGCGTACCGCTCGCGGCTGCGGCTGGGCCCCGGGAAGTACGACGACGGCCGCCCGGCCCCGTCGCCCCGCCCGGGCATGAACGCGGTCGCTCACCTGCAGGTGCGCTCGATCCAGAACGCGGTGACGGTGCCGGCCGCGGCGGTCTTCAACGTGGGCGGCAAGGACGTCGTGTGGCTGGTCCGGGGCGGCAAGGCGGTCCAGCAGCCGGTGGCCGTCGGCGTCTCCGGCCAGGACCGCGTCCAGGTGATCAGCGGCGTCACCGACGGCGACCAGATCGTGGTGCGCGGCACCGACAAGGTCAAACCGGGCATGGACCTGCCGAAATGACGGCGGCCCTGGTCGCGGAGGACGTCACGCGGGAGTACGCCCTGGACGGGGTGACCGTCCCGGCGCTGCGGGGAGTGAGCTTCACCGTCGACGCCGGCGACTACGTGGCGATCATCGGGCCGTCGGGCTCGGGCAAGTCGACCCTCATGCACCTGCTCGGGGGGCTGGACCGCCCCACGTCCGGGCGGCTGCTGCTGGGCGGCCGGGACGTCGGCGGCCTCGACCCCCACGAGCTGGCCCGGCTGCGTAACGAGACCATCGGCTTCGTCTTTCAGTCGTTCCACCTGCTGGCCCGCACGAGCGCGGTCGACAATGTGGCGCTGCCCCTGGTGTACCGCGGGATGCGCGCCACCGACCGGCGCCGGCAGGCGGTCGCCATGCTGGAGCGCGTCGGGCTCGGTCACCGCCTCGACCATCGCCCGAACCAGCTCTCCGGCGGCGAGCAGCAGCGGGTCGCGATCGCCCGCGCCCTCGTCACCGACCCGCAGGTGCTGCTGGCCGACGAGCCGACGGGCAACCTCGACACCAAGAACGGCCAGGCGGTCCTCGCGCTGCTGGAGACGCTCAACCGCGAGCAGGGGGTGGCCCTCGTGATCGTCACGCACGACCGCGAGGTGGCGGCCCGCGCCGACCGCCAGATCGTCATGCGCGACGGCGAGATCGTGTCGTGAGCGGGCCGGAGCGGAGGGCCGCGAACCATCGGCCCGGCTATGCGCCGTTGCCGGACCTTGCGGAGGTGAGGGCATGAGGCTGGCCGAGGCCTGGCGCGTCGCGATCGACGCGCTGCGGGCCAACCGCCTCCGGAGCATGCTCACCATGCTCGGCGTGATCATCGGGGTCGCCGCCGTCGTGGTGCTGGTCGCCATCGGCACCGGCACCAAGCAGGAGATCGAGCAGCAGGTCGAGGGGCTCGGCTCCAACCTGCTCATCGTCGTGCCCGGCGAGGTCAACATCGGCTCCGCGCCGTCGGTCTCGCGCATGGACCTCGCCGACGTCGACGCCGTCTCGAAGATCGTCGGCGACCGCAGCCGCGTGGCGGTGACCGTCGCCTCCGGCGAGACCGTGGCGGCCGGCAACACGGAGACCTTCGCCAGCATCAACGGCGTCATCGAGACGACGCCGAACGTGTTCGTGCGCCATCTCGCCCGCGGCACGTACCTCACCCGCTCCGACGTCGACACCCAGCGGCGCGTCGCGGTGCTCGGCTGGACCGTGGCCCACAAGCTCTTCGGCGACCGGGACGCGGTGGGCCAGCAGCTGACCATCGCGGGCGTGCGGTTCCGGGTGGTCGGCGTGTTCGAGCAGCTCGGGCAGAGCCTCGGGATCGATCGCGACAACGAGGTACACGTGCCGGTCACGACCGCACAGCGACTGCTCGCGACCAACCGGGTCGACGGGATCGCGGTCAAGGCGCCCAACCGCGACGAGATCGGCGACCTGTCCGCGCGCATCCTCGCCGAGCTCACCCGGCGCCACCCCGGCACCCAGTTCAGCGCCGTGACGCAGGAGCAGATCCTGGGTGTACTCGGCGACATCCTGGGCGTGCTCACCGGCGTGCTCGCCGCCATCGCCGGCATCTCGCTGCTCGTCGGCGGGGTCGGGGTCTCCAACATCATGCTGGTGTCGGTGCGCGAGCGGACCAAGGAGATCGGGCTGCGCAAGGCCGTCGGGGCCCGGCCCCGCGACATCGGGGTGCAGTTCCTGCTCGAGGCGGTGTTGCTGACCACGCTCGGCGGCGTGATCGGCATGGCACTGGGCATCGGCGCGGCCCTCGTCGTGGCCGCGCTGTCGCCGGTGCCGGCCGCGATCACCTGGTGGTCGCTCGCGCTCGCCTTCGGCGTCTCGGCCGGGGTCGGGATCATCTTCGGTGTGGTCCCCGCCCAGCGTGCGGGCCGCCTGGACCCGGTGGTCGCCCTGCGTACCGAGTGATCAAGTATCCGGGAAAGATTCCGACGAACCTGGGGTGCAAGTCACAGGCGTACCGTTACCGTACTGGTAACACGCTGATTGAGTGACGCTCGATCCGGGGCTGCCGGGCCGAGCACTGGGCGAGCACGCTGGTCGGAGGTCGCGATGTCGAGCACGCCACACACCACGGAAGGCCGGCTGGGTGAGGTCAGGTTCCTGACCGTCGCCGAGGTGGCCACCTTGATGCGGGTGTCGAAGATGACCGTGTACCGGCTCGTCCATGCCGGCGACCTGACCGCGGTACGCGTCGGACGGTCGTTCCGGGTGCCCGAGCACGCCGTCGATGCGTACCTGCGCGAGGCATTCCGCGAGACCGCATAACCCTTCGGCGGTGGCGCTTGCCGGGGCCGTTTTCCGATCCAGCAGCGATGCGGCTACCCTTGAACGGCTAACCATGTCTTCGGCGTGCCAGCGATGGCACGCGTTCCGCTGTATCGAGGAGATGCTCGTATGGGCTCGGTGGTCAAGAAGCGCCGCAAGCGTATGGCCAAGAAGAAGCACCGCAAGCTGCTGCGCAAGACCCGCGTCCAGCGTCGTCGTCTCGGCAAGTAGCCCCTCCGTTCGTTACCCGGCGGCCCGATCGGGCTCCAGCCGGGTGACGGGCGTGCGCTTCGCTGTGATCGGAGCCGCGTGACCGCGTCACCCAGCGTCGTACTGGTGACCGGGGTGAGCCGGTATCTCGGCGCGCATCTGGCCGCCCGGCTCGCCGCCGACCCGCGTATCGAACGCGTCGTCGGCGTCGACGCCACGGCACCCACCGGCGACCTCGCCGAGGTGCTGTCCGGCGCCGGTTCCAAGATCGATGTACTGCAGTTCGACCTGCGCACCCCCGGGGTGCTGCGGGCGATGGTCGACGCCCGCGTCGAGGCGGTGGCCCACCTCGCGGTGGCCACCGCGACCGACCAGCACGGCGGCCGCGCGGCGATGAAGGAGCTCAATGTCATCGGCTCCATGCAGCTGCTCGCGGCCTGCCAGCAGGCGCCGCGGCTGCGGAAGCTGATCGTGCGCTCGTCGACCGCGGCGTACGGGGCCTCGTTCCGTGACCCGGCGATCTTCACCGAGGACACCGAGCCGCGCGAGGTGCCCCGCGGCGGGTTCGCCAAGGACGTGCTCGACATCGAGGGGTACGTGCGCGGCTTCCGTCGCCGCCGCCCCGACGTGGCGGCCACGGTGCTGCGCTTCGCGCCGTTCATCGGCTCGGCGGTGGAGACGCGGCTGACGCGGTACTTCGACCGCCCGGTCGTGCCCACGGTGCTCGGCCGCGACCCGCGCCTGCAGTTCCTGCACGTCGACGACGCGTTCGACGTGCTGGTGCGCTCGGTGACCGAGGACCATCCGGGCACGTACAACGTGGCCGGCGCCGGAACGCTGACGCTCTCGCAGGCCGTGCGCCGCGCGGGCCGCGTCACCATGCCGGTGCTCGAGCCCGGCCTGAACGTCCTGGCCGGCCTCGGTCGCGCCGGGGTGTCCCTGGACCAGCTCGACCTGTTCGTACACGGCCGGGTCGTCGACACCACGAAGCTGATCCGCGAGTTCGGCTGCACGCCGCGCACGACCGCGGAGGCGTTCGAGGAGTTCGTACGCAGCCGCCGCGCGAACGAGCTGCTGCCCACGGATACGATTCGCTCCGTCGAGCAGGCGCTGCTCGACGGCTTCCGCAGGACACGTGCGGCGCGGGCCGCATTGGAGCGTGGCGAATGACTGACCCGAATCTCCCGGACGTCTGGGACGATCGGGTCGCCGGCGCGCTCGCCTTCCTGCGGGAGCGCCTGACCGGCGAGTACGAGATCGACGGCTTCGGCTTCGACCGCCACCTCACCGACGGGGTCTTCCTGCCGCTGCTGCGCCCGCTGTACAACCAGTGGTTCCGCACCGAGGTCGCGGGCGCCGAACACCTGCCCAAGGAGGGCGCCGCGCTGGTCGTGGCGAACCACTCCGGCACCGTGGCGCTGGACGCCCTGATGCTCTCGGTAGCCGTCCACGACGAGACCGCGGCCCGCCGTCACCTGCGCCTGCTCGGCGCCGACCTGGTCTTCCGCATGCCGTTCCTGTCCGAGGTGGCCCGCAAGTCCGGCGCGACGCTGGCCTGCAACCCCGACGCCGAGCGCCTACTCGCCGACGGCGAACTCGTGGGCGTCTTCCCGGAGGGCTTCAAGGGCATCGGCAAGCCGTTCGCGGACCGCTACAAATTACAGCGCTTCGGCCGCGGCGGCTTCGTCTCGGCGGCCCTGCGCACAGGCACCCCGATCGTGCCGGTCTCCATCGTAGGGGCCGAGGAGATCTACCCCATGATCGCGAACCTCCGCCCCCTGGCCCGGCTCCTGGGCGCCCCGTACTTCCCGGTCACGCCGACGTTCCCGTGGCTGGGCCCGCTGGGCCTAGTCCCGCTGCCGAGCAAATGGCTTATCGAGGTCGGCGAGCCGATCCCGACCGAGGAATACGTAGACTCGGCCGACGACCCGATGGTGGTCTTCAACCTCGCGGACCAGGTTCGCGAGACGATTCAGCAGACGCTGTACAAACTCCTGGACCGTCGCCCGGACGCGTTTTCCGCCTGACTCCCGCGCATATTTTGCGCGCGGCCTCGGCGGAATGCACAATTCATCGTTCGGTGCGGGCCGTCGTTGATTGTTCCGAGTATTGGCGGACCAACGCGATCGCAATGCCGGTGCGCGGCGGCGCGGCCGATTGGGCCCAGGCTGCTCGGCGCGGCCCACGCTCTGCTGCGGCGCGGGATCGCTCGCGGCGTCGGCGCCGGCCTGCTCCACGGCCTGCTCGACTGGCAAAACCGGTTTGGCCGGGCATTCGGCCTGCTCCACGGGCTGCTCGACTGGCGAAACCGGTTTGGCCGGGCATTCGGCCTGCTCCACGGGCTGCTCAACTGGCGAAACCGGTTTAGCCGGGCATTCGACCTGCTCAACCGGCGGAACCGACCTGCCTGGCGCAAGGGTGGCCGCAGCCCGCCGCGCGTAGTTCGCCTTCGCCTCCGCCGCCCGCCGCGCAAAGCTCGCATACCCAGCCGCCTCGCTGCCATATTCCCGCCGAAGCTTCTCCGCATACCGCCGCCGAAGCCCCCAGTAGCGACGCTCCGCATGCTCCCGCCGAAACGCATCTTGAGAAGGCGACCAATTCCGCGCCCGAGTCCGATCCCGCATAGCAGCCACTTGCGCCCGACTGAACAACGATATCTGCCCCACCACAAAACAATTATCCCAACCACTCCAGAAACCCGCCGCCCCACTTCATATAGCGCACAAATCCGGGACCACCGAATGACGACCCGCATGAACCCGCCGGTGAAACGCGGCCTAGAGGAATAACCGTGCGTAACAACGAACCGGGACCACGCTTACACGTTGCGGGAGCGCAAGCTCCCGCCACCATCGGCCGAGCGTCGTTGGACAGCCCCAAAGTCCAGGTAAGCCGACATACACCCCGACAGGCGAAAAATCCGATAAGTCGCGGCGCGGAGCGCCCGACTTATCGGGGGCTGGGCCGGGCGGAGCGCCCGACTTATCGGGGGCCGGCCCGAGCGCAGATTCAGCCCGAAGAAGCCGGAGTCCGCCGCCGGCGCTTGCGCATCGCCGTGAAGGTCGCCACGCCGCCGATTACCACGCCCGTTGCCAAGGCCGTGGGGATGGCGATCTTTGCGGCCTTGCGGCCGGTGCGGAAGTCGCGGATCTCCCAGCCGCGCTTGCGCGCCTCGCGGCGCAGGGCCGGGTCCGGGTTCACCGCCACGGCGTAGCCCACGGTCGAGAGCATCGGGGCGTCGTTGATCGAGTCGCTGTAGGCGGCGCAGCGGGTCAGGTCCAGGCGCTCGGCCCGGGCCAGGGTCGTGATCGCCGCGGCTTTCTCCGGGCCGTGCATGAGGTCGCCGACCAGGCGGCCGGTGTACACGCCGTCCTCGACCTCGGCCACGGTGCCGATCGCGCCGGTCAGGCCCAGGCGCGCGGCCATGATGCGGCCGAGCTCGACGGGGGCGGCGGTGACGAGCCACACGCGCTGGCCGGCGTCGAGGTGGAGCTGGGCCAGGGCCAGGGTGCCCGACCAGATGCGGTCGGCCATGAGCTCGTCGAAGATCTCCTCGCAGAGGCGCTCCATCTCCTCGACCTTCCAGCCGGCGATGAAGGCGAGCGCGGTCGACTTGGCGGTGGAGACGGTGCCCGCGTGCTCGGAGGCGAGGAGGCGGAAGCGGGCCTGGTGGTAGGCGAACCGGGCGATGTCGCGGCTCGTGAAGTACTTGCGCTTGGCCAGGCCGCGGGCGAAGTAGTAGATCGACGCGCCCTGCATCATGGTGTTGTCCACGTCGAAGAACGCGGCCGCGCTCGGGTCGGCGGGGATCTCCAGGGCCGCCTCGACCTCGGCCGCGGCCCAGCCGGCGGCGGAGACCACGACGCGGCCGGTCGGCCGGCGACGGCGCAGCGCGTAGGGACGGATCGGCACGTCGGTCTCCCCTCGAAAGAACCCAACGGTACAAGCACCGAACAGCAACAGGGCCCGATGACGTGCACCGGACCCCATCATGTCGTGCACGTGTCGCCGGGTTGAATCAGTTCAGCCGCCAGCCGAGCAGGCCGCCGCCGCCCTTCTTCGACTTCGCCGGGGCCGGGCTCGGATCCGACGCCGAGTCCGTGTGCGGTTCGGCCGGGGCCGACTCGGTCGCGGTGGAGTCCACGGCGGCGCCGGACGGGACGGTGGCGGGGGAGTGCCCGCCGGTACCGGTGCCGGAGTTGTTCGCCGCCGGAGCACCCGAGGGCTGCTCGTTCGTGACGTTGCCCGACTTGTTCGCCGGGCGGCACGCGCTGCTCGCCGGCACCGGGCCGAGCGAGTCCGGCGCCGTCACGGCCGTCGAGCCGCACTTGACCAGCGGCCGGAGGGCCTTGGACCGGCGGTCGATCTCGTCGAGCAGGGTGACCGACTGGCTCGCGCGGGTGCGGGCGTCGCCGCCCGTACCCGTCTTGAGCCGCTCGGCCGCGCCGCGCTGGTTGGTCACGAAGCCGTCGATCGCATCCAGCGCCGTGGTGTCCTTGCGGGTCACCGCGGTCGCGGTCAGCAGTCGCACGCCCTCAAGCGTCTCGCCGTCCATGTCGTCGAGCACCGAGGAGAGCCCGGTCGGGTCCTTCACCGCCTGGGCCTCGTCGAGCCGTGTACGGGCGAACTCGAGGTACAGCTGGCCGCGGCTGATGTCCGAGCCGGCCAGCGCGAGCTGGGCCTTCTCGGTCGACCGCTTGACGGAGTACAGCGCGTCGCCGGGCATCGCGCCGCCGCTCGCGGCCGACATGCCGGACAGGGCCAGCGTGCCGGCGGCCAGGCCGACGACGATGGCGCCCCGGGTGCGCGTCCGGCGGCTGACGGCCGGTCGGCTCCCCGCGGGCCGGCGCAAGGAGCGCAGGCCCGTCCGGCGGGTCGGCTCGGGCTCGGTCACCTTGGCGGTCACCCCGATGCCGTCGCGCTCGATCGTGGCCATGAGCATGGCCCGCAGACCGTCGCGGAACTCCTGCTGTGCCTCCACCCGGATCGGCAGCTCGCCGAGCCGCTGTCCGACCGACACAAGGTCGGTCAGGGAGTCGTCGAGCGTGGTCCTCGTGTGGTGTCGCCGGGCCCCTTTGGCCTCGTCGAGAAGCTGAGCCAGTCGCTCAGCCCGTCGACGATGGAAGACGGAGCCAATCACCTGAGGCACCCCCCTTCGCTGATCGCGTCACTCAGGCGCGGCAGGGCAGCGGGGTGGTGGGCCACCGCGTCCGCCGTGCGCCATGCCGACGGTCGCATCAGGACCAACGGTGCAGAGCGGATGCTGGTTACGGCGCTTGCGGGCGCACTGTAACCGGAGGTGACAGCGATCACGGCTGGAATCCGTCGGGGAGCAGCCGGGCGAGCGCACGCACCGCACGGTACTGCAACGCTTTGATGGCTCCCTCGTTCTTGTTCATGGTCTGTGCGGTCTCGGCGACGGAGAACCCGTGCAGGAACCGCAGCACGATGCACTCCTGCTGTTCGGGGTTGAGCTGCTTGACCGCCTTGAGCAGGTCCACGTTCGTGATGTGGTCGATGACGACCGCCTCGGGGCTGCCCTCGGGTTCCCGGTCGGGCCGGTCCGCGTCGAGCACGTCACCGGTGGTGACCTCCAGCCGGTACCGGCCGGACTTGAAGTGGTCGGCGACGAGGTTGCGCGCGATGGTGACCAGCCAGGCCCCGAGGTCGCGACCCTGCCACGTGAAGCTGCCGATGCGCTTGAGCGCACGCAGGAACGTGTCGGCGGTCAGGTCCTCGGCGAGCTGGCGGTTGCCGACGCGGAAGTACACGAACCGGAAGACCGTCTCGAAGTACCGGTCGTAGAGGAGCCCGAATGCCGCGCCGTCCCCGGCCTGGGCGCGCTCGATGAGCGCCCAGACCTCCGACGCCGGGTCGCCGCGCTCGGGGCGCGTCGGCTGCGGCGGTACGGGCTCGCGTGGGCCGGTCTCGGTCAGCGTGTCCGTGCCGCCGCTGAGCACGTCCTGCGGGATCGGCACGGTCTCCTCGCCCAGCACCCCGGCGCCGGCGTTGGACGACTTGCCGTTCATCCCGGCGTTGGGTCGCGCGTTCAGGGCCGGGCCGGAGCGCGCCGGTGCCTCGTTGGTGTGGGGGCGGCCACGGGTGCGCGGCACGCTGCCTCCCTCACCACGGATCACCGTGCTGAACATGTCGCGCATCGAGTCGCGCAGCATCGACAGCCCACCGGCGAGTGCGTGCTCGGCCTCGAACACATGCAGGTAACCGCTCATGCTTCGCGAGTCCTGACATCGGGGCTAGTCGGCGCGAACACGGGCACTTAGGCCTCCTCGGGCTGAGGGGTGTCAACTCGCAACAAATGGGGTGAGTCGACTTCGGTGATAACAGGTCCGGCGTCCCCCGCGTGTGGGCGGCTCTTCATGTGAGGGCACATTCTTTCCATGGATCGATGTGCGACCGGCGCACATGCTGTCCGTCACCTAGTCGCGACACGCCGTACGGCACGCCGCCAAACCGGACGAACGGGACGCAAACGGTCGCGGCGCGCCCCGGCATCTCACGTCCGTTGCACACTTTCGGGTGGTCTCTTACTCAGTCGGCGTGTCGGGCCTCTCACGGTTGCGCCATCGAACGCTCGTCATGCCGCAGGCACGATGGCATGAAAGAGGGTGATTGGTGACGGGTGAACTTCCAGATGCCCCGTCATCACCCGTGGGTCTCGATGCCGCGCGGGGCGCTGTGCAAGACTCGGCGACCGTGCAGGAAGTTTCGATTTCAGCTGCCGGCAACTTCTCGGATGTCGTCCGGCGCGCCGCCGCCACCGGCGGCGACCGCCCGGCCCTGCGCTCGCACGATGCCGAGTTGACCTGGGCCGACCTCGACCGCCAGGTGGACGCCGTCGCCGCCGGCCTGCTGGGCCGGGGGATACCGGCCGACGAGCGCGGCCCCGCCCGCGTCGCCATCGCGCTGCCCAACGTGCCCGAGTTCGCCGCCGTGTTCTTCGGGGTGCTGCGCGCCGGCCTGGTCGCCGTGCCCGTCAACCCCGCCTATACCGCGCGCGAGCTCACCCACGTGCTGTCCGACTCCGGCGCGGCCGTGCTGGTCGCCACCGGGCCGGTGCTGGAGGCGCTCGGGGAGGCGGCGCCGGCGGTGCGGTACCAGCTCGGCAAGAACCTCGCCGGGTTACTCAGTGCCCCCGCCGGGATCACTCAGGCGCCCGCGGCCGGCGGCGAGGACCTGGCCGTGCTGCTCTACACTTCCGGCACCGCCGGCGCGCCCAAGGGCGCCATGCTGCCGCACCGCGCCCTGCTGGCCAACCACGAGCAGCTCGCGCGCCTGGAGCCGGCCCCGGTGACCCCCGACGACGTGCTGCTGCTCGCCGTTCCGCTGTTCCACGCGTACGGCCTCAACTCCGGCCTCGGCGCGGTCGCCTTCCACGGCGCCTGCGGCGTGCTCGTCGAGCGCTTCGACCCGGCCGACTCGCTGGAGGCGATCGAGCGCCACGGCGTGACCGGGGTGGTCGGGGTACCGCCGATGTTCATCGCGTGGTCGCTCATGGGCGAGCGGCTCGCCCGAGCCTGGTCCGGGGTGCGGCTCGCGGTGTGCGGGGCCTCGCCGCTGGACCCGGCGGCCGAGCGGCGCTTCGCGGAGGCGACCGGGCGCCCGGTACACCAGGGATATGGCCTCACCGAGGCGGCGCCGGTGCTCACCAGCACGCTCGCGAGCCCCTCGGTCAAGCCGGGCGCCATCGGGCGGCCGATCCCGGGGGTGGAGGTGCGGCTGGTCGACGCGGCCGGGGAGGACGTGCTGGACGACGACGAGGACGGCAGCAGCGACCCCGGCGAGATCGTGGCGCGCGGGTCCAACCTGTTCCGGGGGTACTGGCCCGACGGCGTCGGCGGCCCCAGCGCGGACGGCTGGTGGGCGACCGGCGACGTGGCCTACGCGGACGAGGACGGCGACCTGTTCATCGTGGACCGGCTCGGGGAGCTGATCCTCGTCAGTGGCTTCAACGTGTACCCGCACGAGGTCGAGTCCGTCCTGGCCGCGCACGAGTCCGTGGTGGAGGCCGCGGTGCTCGGGGTGCCGCACCCGTACACCGGCCGGACCGTCAAGGCCCTCGTGGTGCGCGTCCCCGGCTCGCAGGTCACCGCCGAGGAGCTGATCGCGCACTGCGAGCGCAACCTGGCCCGCTTCAAGTGCCCGACCGCGGTCGAGTTCGTCGCGGAGCTGCCGCACTCGGCCACCGGCAAGGTGCGCAAGGGGGAGCTGCGATGACCAGGCTGACGCTGTACACCCGCCCGGGCTGCCATCTCTGCGAGGACGCCAAGGCGGCGCTGGCCCGGGTCGAGGCCGCCACCGGCGAGAGGTTCACCGAGGTGAACATCGAGGGTGAGGACGCGCTGGAGGAGGAGTACGGCTTCCGCATTCCCGTCCTGCTCCTCGACGGCAAGGAGCACGGTTACTGGCGGGTCGAGGAGGAGCGGCTGCTCCGCGATCTGGCGCTATCCTCACCCGGGTGAAGCACCTGGTTTGGGACTGGAACGGAACCCTCCTCGACGACCTCAAGCTCGTCGTCGACGCCACGAATGTGTGCCTGGCCACCGTCGGAGGCCCGGTGATCACCGCGGAGGACCACCGCCGCGACTTCCGCCGGCCGATCCTGGACTACTACGCGCACGTGCTCGCACGCCCGGTCGACGAGGTGGAGTTCCAGCTGCTCGACGACGCGTTCCACGACGCGTACCGGGACCGGATCGACGAGGTGCAGCTCGCCCCCGACGCGCTGGCGGCCATGGGCAAGTGGCCCGGCACCCAGTCCCTGCTGTCGATGTTCTTCCACGACGAGCTGCTGGTCGAGGTCGAGCGGCACGGGCTGAGCGCGCGCCTGGTGCGCGTCGACGGGCTGCCGGGGACCGTCGGCGGCCACCGCAAGGCCACCTTCCTGGAGCGGCACCTCAAGGCGCTGGAGCTGGACCCCGCGAACGTGGTGCTGATCGGCGACTCGGTGGACGACGGCGACGCGGCGCGCGCGGTGGGCGCCTCGGCGGTGCTCTACGCGGGCGGCTTCACCGATTCCGGGCTGCTCGAGGCGACCGGGCTGCCGGTGGCGTACTCGCTGCTGGAGGCCGTCGACCTAGCCCTGTAGGTAGGTCAGGACGGCCAGCACCCGGCGGTGCTGCTCGTCGTCCGGGGGCAGGTCCAGCTTGGTGAAGATGTTCTTGACGTGCTTCTCGACCGCGCCGTCGGTGACGACGAGCTTGCGGGCGATCGCGGTGTTCGAGCGCCCCTCGGCCATCAGGCCCAGCACCTCGCGCTCCCGCGGGGTGAGGCTGCGCAGCGGGTCGTCGCGCCGGCGGCGGACCAGTAGCTGGCCGACGACCTCGGGGTCGAGGACGGTCGCGCCGGCCGCGACGCGCTGCATGGCGTCGAGGAACTCGGCGACCTCGGAGACGCGGTCCTTGAGCAGGTACCCGACCGCGCCGGCCCGGTCCGCGAGCAGGTCGTCGGCGTAGGAGACCTCGACGTACTGCGACAGGACGAGGATCGGCGTCTTCGGTACCCGGGCCCGGGCCTCGACCGCGGCGCGCAGCCCTTCGTCGGTGTGTGACGGCGGCATCCGCACGTCGACGATCGCCACGTCGGGCCGGTGTTCGACGACCGCCTCGACCAGGCTGGGGCCGTCCCCGACAGCGGCGAGGACCTGGTGGCCGCTCTCGGTGAGCAGGCGCACCAGGCCCTCGCGCAGCAGTACCGCATCATCCGCAACGACTACTCGCACGCGGTGATAGTAGTTACACCGGGAGGATTGCCACGAGTTTCGTGCCGGCGTCCAGCGGGCTGGTCACGGTCAGCTCCCCGCCCGCGGCCCGCACGCGATCGGCCAGCCCGCTCAGCCCGTGCCCCTTGGCCAGGCTCGCGCCGCCCACGCCGTCGTCCTCGATCGTGACGAGCATCCCGTAGGCCGAGCGCTGCAACGTGACCTTCACCTCGTTGGCGTGGGAGTGCTTGGCCACGTTGGTGAGGGCCTCGGCGACGACGAAGTAGGCGGTCGTCTCGACATGGGTGGCCAGCCGCCCGACCTCCGGCAGCTCCAGGTCGACCGGGATGATCGACCGGGCGGCCAGGGCGGTCAGCGCGGCGTGCAGCCCACGGTCGACCAGGATCGGCGGGGCGATCCCGCGGGACAGCGCGCGCAGCTCCTCCAGGGTCTCGCGGGTCTGCGCGAGGGCCTCGGCCACGGTGGCGCGGGCGGCCGCCGGGTCGTTGTCGAACTGCAGGTCGGCCCGGCCGAGGTCCATGGCCAGACGGACCAGCCGCTGCTGGGGGCCGTCGTGGATGTCGCGCTCGAGCCGGCGCAGGGCGGTCGCCTCGGCCGAGACCGCGGCGGTGGTCTGGGCGCGGGCCCGGTCCCGGCCGAGCTCGGCCTGGTAGACCCGCTCGCGCAGCTCGTTGACGCCGCTGAGCAGGGCGCGGGCGAACAGCGCCTCTAGCAGGGCCACCCCGCGCACGACGGGCACCAGGGTGAGGGTGAAAACCAGGCCGAGGCCGGTGTAGAAGAGCACGCGCAGCCCGGTGCCGCTGCCGAGGCCGAGCAGTTCCGGCAGGTCGGTGTTGTCCGGCCCGCGCGGGATCGACCAGTCCCACAGCACCGTGGTCAGGCCGCCCAGCGCGCCGGCCCACCAGGTCACCACGAACACGAAGGCGAACGTGCTGGGGATGAAGCGGACGACGCCGTGCAGCAGGTCGAGCCACGACTGGCCGTCGGTGAGCGGGACGAAGGTGCGCCGCCAGAAGCCGGCGCCCGGCCCGGCCTTCTTGTAGTACGGGTGCGGCAGGTGGGTGTGCAGCACCGGGCCGATCCGGGCGCGCTCCAGGGTGGCGAAGCCGCGCGCCTGGAACGCGGTGGCGAACAGGATCGGGAAGCCGACCGTGAGGACCATCAGCCCGACCCCGAGGGAGAACCCCGTCAGGCACAGCACGATGGTGATGATCGACAGGGGGAAGCCGAGCAGCACGTACTGCGTGTCGATGCCCAGCTGGCGGAAGATGCGGGAAACGCGGCCCGGGCCGAGCGGGGTGATGGTCGTCGTCATGTCATCGACGCTAGGCATCGCGACCCCCGCCTCCCATCCCGCCGTCCAGCCACTTGATGGTAGGGGCAGCCCTACTGAAAAAACGTGTAGTCTCGCTACATAAGGCGTGTTGGGTGCGGCAATTGTCCAAATTGTGCGGATACTTGCGACAGCGCCCGCCCGCTGCCGACCGCGTCGGAGAAAGGGGGCACCACGTGCCGCGGGGGCTTTTCTCGCGTGCGCGATCCGCACGGGCGGGCGCTGACCTCTACGTGGTGGGCGCCGCCTCTTCAAGATCGCGATTTGTGCACGGCTTCACAAGCGCCTACTCTGTTGCCACGACGAATCCCGCTAGCACAGGCGGTAACCGCCCTTGCGAGCGGCCTCGTACACCGTCGTCGTCGTCTCGGAGACTCATGAGCCAGCAGCGCACCGGCCCCACGGACGGACCGGACTTTCCGGACCTTCCGGAGGCCACCGTCGCCAGGCTTCCGGAGTACCTGCGCGCCCTGCACCACCTCTCGGAGGAAGGGCACGACACGGTTTCCTCGGAGGGTCTGGCCGCGGCCGCGGGGGTCAACTCCGCCAAGCTCCGCAAGGACCTGTCCCACCTGGGCCGCACCGGCACCCGCGGGGTCGGCTACGACGTGACCCTGCTCATCGACCAGATCGAGCAGGTGCTCGGGCTGACCCATCGCCGCGGCGTCGCGCTCGTCGGCGTGGGTAATCTCGGTCACGCCCTCGCGGGCTACGCGGGCTTCGGCAGCCGCGGATTCCGCATCGCCGCCCTCTTCGACGCCGACCACGGCCGCGTCGGCGAGCAGATCAACGGCCTCGTCGTGCGCCACATCGACCAGCTGCCCGAGATCGTGCTGCAGGAGCAAATCTCGATCGCGGTCATCGCCACGCCCGCCCACGCCGCCCAGCACGTCGCCGATCGCCTGGTGGCGGCCGGTGTGAGGAGCGTCCTGAACTTCGCGCCCTGCGTCTTGAACGTTCCCGAGGGCGTCGACGTGCGTAAGGTCGATCTGGCAATCGAGTTGCAGATCCTGTCCTTCCACGAGCACCGCAAGTCGGCCCTCACCGCTCTGCCGGCGCCGGTGCCGAAGACCGGGCGGGGCGAGGCAGAGGTGGCGTCGTGACCGGAAATGTGAACCTGCTGGTCGTGGGGGTGTCGCACCACACCGCGGGCGTACCGCTGCTGGAGAAGCTCACGCTGGGCGCCGGCGAGCTGCCGGCCGTGCTCGCCGAGCTGGTCGGGCTGCCGTACGTCGACGAGGCCGTCGTCCTGTCCACGTGCAACCGGGTCGAGATCTACGCCGCCGTCACCGCGTTCCACGGCGGCCTCGCCGACATCGGCGGGGTGCTGGCCGCCCGCGCCGGCCTGCCCATGGGCGAGCTGGCCCCGCAGCTGTACGTGCACTACGAGGCCGACGCCGTCCGGCACGCGTTCCGCATCGCCGCCGGCCTCGACTCGATGGTCGTCGGCGAGGCCCAGATCCTCGGCCAGCTCCGCGACGCCTACGGCACCGCCGGCGATCAGGGCACGGCCGGGCGCCTCCTGCACGAACTGCTCCAGCAGGCCCTGCGGGTCGGCAAGCGGGTGCACGCCGAGACCGAGATCGACCGCGCCGGGCAGAGCGTGGTCAGCGCCGCGCTCGCCTACGGCCAGGGCGCCACCGCGCCCGTCGAGGGCCGCCCCGCGCTCGTCATCGGGGCCGGGTCCATGGGCGCGCTGTCGCTGGCGACCCTGCGCCGGGCCGGCGCCTCGCCGCTGTACGTGACCAACCGCGGCCACGCCCGCGCCGAGCGCCTCGCCGAGCTGCACGGGGCCGAGGCGGTTCCCTTCGCCGAGCTGCCGTCGCTGCTCGAGCGGGTCGACGTCGTGGTGAGCGCCACCGCGTCGCCAGGCCCCGTCCTCGACGCGCCCTTGCTCGCCGGAGCCGGCCACGAGCTGCTGGTGCTCGACCTCGCGCTGCCGCGCGATGTCGCCCCGGCCGCGCACGACCTGCCCGGCATCACCGTCGTCGACATCGAGCTGCTCGCCGAGTCGCTGTCCACCACCTCCGAGGCGGAGGAGCGGGCCGGCGAGGAGATCGTCGCGGCCGAGGTCGAGGCGTTCCTCACCTGGCTGCGCGGCGCCGACGTGGCCCCGACGGTGGCCGCGCTGCGGGCCCGGGCCGACGAGGTCGTCGAGGCCGAGCTGCGCCGGCTCGCCCAGCGCTGCCCCGAGCTCGGGGACGCGGCGCGGGCCGAGGTGTCGCACAGCATCCACCGGATCGTCCAGCGCCTGCTCCACCAGCCGACCGTCCGTGTCCGGCAACTGGCGTCGGCGCCCGGCGGCGAGGCTTATGCTCAGGCGCTGCGCGAGCTGTTCGATCTGCAGATTCCCACCGCCGAGATCAACCCGGCCGAGGCTTCCGAGGTGCACCCGTGACGTTGAGGCTCGGCACCCGGGGCAGCGCGCTGGCCATGGCCCAGTCGAACACCGTGGCGGACGCCGTGCGCGAGCGCACCGGCCGTGACGTGGAACTGGTCGAGATCGTCACGCCCGGCGACCGGTCCAGCGCCCCCATCCAGCAGCTCGGCGTGGGCGTGTTCGTCTCCGCCCTGCGCGACGCGCTGCTGAACAAGGAGATCGACTTCGCCGTCCACTCCTACAAGGACCTGCCGACCGCGAAGGCCGAGGGCCTGGTCGTGGCCGCGATCCCGGCGCGGCAGGACCCGCGCGACGCGCTGGTCGCCCGCGGCGGGCTCACGCTCAACGAGCTGCCCGACGACGCGAAGATCGGCACCGGGGCGTTGCGCCGGATCGCCCAGATCAACGTGCTGGGGCGGCGGCTGCATGCGGTACCGCTGCGGGGGAACATCGACACGCGCCTGCGCAAGCTCGCCGAGGGCGAGTTCGACGCCATCGTCCTGGCCACCGCCGGGCTGGCCCGGCTCGGTCGCGCCGGCGAGGCCACCGAGTTGCTCGACCCGCTGCTGATGCTGCCCGCCCCCGCGCAGGGCGCACTGGCGGTCGAGTGCCGTGAAGACGATGTCGAGCTGCGCGAGGTCCTCGCCGCGCTCGACGACGAGTACACCCGCGCGGCGGTCACCGCCGAGCGGGCGCTGCTGGCCGAGCTCGAGGCGGGCTGCTCCGCCCCGATCGCGGCACTGGCCGAGGTCGCCGAGGGCGACGAGGGGCCGGAGATTTATCTGCGCGGTGCGGTGTTCAGCCCGGACGGCGGCTTCGCCCTCCGGCTCTCGCGCACCGGAACGCTCGCCGACGCCGCGGAGGTGGGCCGAGCCTTGGCCCGCGACCTGCGCGAAGAAGGCGCCGACAACGCACTGGGAGTGCAGCATGACCCGCACCCGTAAGGGCAGCACCGGCCGGATCGCCTTCGTCGGGGCCGGCCCCGGCGACCCCGGCCTGCTGACGCGCCGCGCCCATGAGGCGCTGGTGTCCGCCGACCACGTCGTCCACGACCGTAATGTCCCGGAGCCGCTGCTCGCCGCGATTCGCGCCGAGGCCGACCCGGAGTGCCAGTTCAGCCCGGCCGAGGGCGCCCCCGGCGACGTCGCCAAGGTGCTGCTGTCCGCGGCCCGCTCCGGGCTGCGCGCGATCCACCTCGTCGGCGGCGACCCGCTGGCCCACGAGACCGTGCTCAAGGAGGTGCAGGCGGTCGCCCGCACCGCGGTGCCGTTCGAGGTCGTGCCCGGCATCGGCCAGGCCGCCGGCGTCGCCACCTACGCGGGCGTGCCGCTGCCCGGGGTGCGCGTGACCGCCGACGTCGACGACGTGCAGTCGGTCGACTTCGAGTCCGTCGCCACCGCCGTGGCCCGCGGCTCCTCCGCCCTCGCCGTCGACGCGGGCGACCTCGCCGCCGTGCGCGACGGGCTGCTGGCCGCCGGGGTCGACCCGGCCACGCCGGTCTCGATCACCGGCGACGGCACGGGCGAGACGCAGTACAGCTCCGCCTCCAGCGTCGACAGCATGGTCGCCGCCGCGCTCGGCTTCGCCGGCCGCGTGGTGCTGTGCCTCGGCTCCGGGGTCGCCCAGCGCGAGAAGCTCGGCTGGTGGGAGAACCGCCCGCTGTACGGCTGGAAGGTCCTCGTCCCGCGCACCAAGGAGCAGGCCGGCGCGATGAGCGAGCGCCTGCGCGCCTACGGCGCCATCCCGTGCGAGGTGCCGACGATCGCCGTCGAGCCGCCGCGCACCCCGGCGCAGATGGAGCGCGCGATCAAGGGCCTGGTCGACGGCCGGTACGCCTGGACCGTCTTCACCTCCGTCAACGCCGTGCGCGCGGTGTGGGAGAAGTTCGCCGAGCACGGCCTGGACGCCCGCCACTTCGGCGGCGTCAAGGTCGCCTGCATCGGCGAGGCCACCGCCGAGGCCGTGCGCGGCTTCGGCATCGTGCCCGAGCTGGTGCCGACCGGCGAGCAGTCCTCCGAGGGCCTGCTGGCCGAGTTCTCGCCGCACGACGAGGTGCTCGACCCGGTCGGGCGGGTACTGCTGCCGCGGGCCGACATCTCGACCGAGACGCTCGCCGCCGGGCTCACCGAGCTCGGGTGGGAGGTCGACGACGTCACCGCGTACCGCACGGTCCGCGCCGCCCCGCCGCCGGCCGACATCCGCGACGCGATCAAGTCCGGTGGCTTCGACGCGGTGCTCTTCACCTCTTCTTCCACCGTGCGCAATCTGGTCGGCATCGCCGGCAAGCCGCACGCCCGCACCGTGGTGGCCGTCATCGGCCCGAAGACGGCGGATACCGCCGTCGAGTTCGGTCTGCGCGTCGATGTCCAGCCGCCGCACGCCTCCGTGCCCGACCTCGTCGAGGCGCTGGCGGGCTACGCTGTGGAACTGCGGGAGAAGCTCGCCGCGATGCCCGCCAAGCAGCGTCGTGGCTCGAAGGTCCAGGGCCCGACCGCCCTGAGGTTCCGCTAGAGGGGGTCAGTCCCGTGGGTTTCCCGGAGATCCGGCCGCGCCGGTTGCGTCGCACCCCAGCGATGCGCCGGCTCGTCGCCGAGACACACGTGCAGCCGTCCAACCTGATCCTGCCGATGTTCGTCAAGGAGGGGCTGGCCGAGCCGCGGCCGATCAGCTCCCTGCCCGGCGTGGTGCAGCACTCCCGCGAGTCGCTGCGCAAGGCCGCGGCCAAGGCGGTCGCCGAGGGCGTCGGCGGCCTGATGCTCTTCGGGGTGCCGCAGACGCGTGACGAGACCGGCTCCGGGGGCATCGACCCCGACGGGATCCTCAACGTCGCCATCCGCGACGTGATCTCCGAGGTCGGCGACGCCACCGTGGTCATGTCCGACCTGTGCCTGGACGAGTTCACCTCGCACGGGCACTGCGGCGTGCTGGCCGCCGACGGCTCCGTCGACAACGACGCCACGCTGCGGCAGTACGAGCTGATGGCCCTGGCCCAGGCCGAGGCCGGCGCGCACGTGCTGGGCCCGTCCGGGATGATGGACGGCCAGGTCGGCGTGGTCCGCCGCGCCCTGGACCGGGCCGGGTACATCGACGTGTCGCTGCTGGCCTACGCGGTGAAGTACGCCAGCGCCTTCTTCGGCCCGTTCCGCGAGGCGGTCGAGTCCGCCCTCGTCGGCGACCGCATGAGCTACCAGCAGGACCCCGCCAACCTGCGCGAGGCCCTGCGCGAGGTCGCCCTCGACGTCGAGGAGGGCGCGGACATGGTCATGGTCAAGCCCGCGCTGCCGTACCTCGACGTGCTCACCCGGGTCGCCGAGATGGTGGACGTGCCCGTCGCGGCCTACCAGGTCTCCGGCGAGTACGCGATGGTCGAGGCCGCGGTCGCCAACGGCTGGCTCGACCGCGAGCGGGTCATCCTCGAGACGCTCACCTCGATCCGCCGTGCGGGCGCCCAGCTGATCCTGACGTATTGGGCGAGTGACGCGGCTCGCCTGCTGCGCCGCATCTGAATCCCTCATCCGGTCCGGCCGCCTGCCGACGTTCCGGCCGTGACCGGACGGGGGCACCACATGGCGATGACAGGGCTGCCCGCCCCCGTGCGCGTGTACGGGCCGTTCCACGAGCTGGCCCTGCAGGTGCACGAGCTGACCCGTGCAGGGCCGCAACTCCGACGCGCTGACCCTGGCCGACTCGACCTGGACGCCTGGCGCGAAAGTTGTTAGCCGCCCAGCCCGTTGCGTTCGGCCAGGGCGTGCATCGCGCGCTGGATGCCGAGGCGGTCCGGGGGTACCTCCAGCGCCTCCGCCGTGGCGCGCAGGCCCGCGAGGGTGTAGCCAAGCTGGCGCCGCCAGGCGGTCGGGGCGCTCTCCACGGTCCGCTCCACCAGGCCCGCGTTCGCCATGAGCATCGGCACGACGTCCTCGTGCTGGAAGTCGGGCCGCAGCACCCCCGCCGCCCGGGCCCGGTCGACCAGCGCGGTCAGCCCGCGGAAGGCGCGCCCGCGCAGGCTCTCCAGCTCCGGCACCCCCGAAACGGTCGCGATGAGCAGGTCCGCGAACGCGCGGTTGCCCGCCTGTACCTCGCACAGGAACGTCAGGTGCTCGGCGAACGCGGCCCACGGGTCCTCGACCGCGAGCGCCCGCTCGGTGGCGTCGACCACCTCCTGCAGCGCGTCGCCGAACACCGCGGCGACGAGGTGGCCGCGGCTGGGGAAGCGGCGGTAGAGGGTGGCGTTGCCGACCTTGGCCCGGCGGGCGATCTCGTCGAGCGGTGCCTCCAGGCCGCGCTCGGCGAACACCACCTTGGCGGTCTCCACCAGCTGCCGGCGGTTCTGCTCGGCGTCTCTGCGCAGTGCCCCCTGAGCCCCCATGGCTACAGCATATGGGCAGGATCTTTTTACCGGTTCAGCAAAAGTTAGCGCATCGACGATGCAAAGTATGGACAGCCGTAGCTAAAGACCCTAGTGTGTCCTCCACGACACCAGCGCGTTTCATCAATGTATCCGGATCGGCACCGGATGCGGCGAACGCCGCGGGGTCGACTCCGGCATCCGGCGCGGCGGCGCGCGCCCTGCCTGGCACATCACCACGTCAGGAAGGGACACCGTGAACCAGCAACCCTCCGGGCATCGATGGCGGCCGATAGCAGCCGCGCTGATCCTCGTCGTTTCCAGCCTCACCGCGACCGCCTTCACGCTCGCCGCCGGGCCCGCCACGCCCGCACAAGCGGCCATCAACGCGGCCGACTTCCAGCAGGTGACCCTCGCCAAGGGCGAGCCCGAGGTCGGCGAGCCGCTGGCCATCTCCGTGCTGCCCGACCGGTCCGTACTGCACACCGCGCGCAACGGCACGCTGCGGCGCACCGACTCCAGCGGCAACACCACCGTCATCGCGAACATCCCGGTGTACACGCACGACGAGGAGGGGCTGCAGGGCGTCGCCGCGGACCCGAACTTCGCGAGCAACCGCTACATCTACCTGTACTACGCCCCGCCGCTGTCCACGCCCACCGGCGACGCGCCCGCCACCGGTACCGACGCCACCTGGGCGACCTGGACCGGCGTCAACCGGCTGTCGCGCTTCACGCTCAACGCCGACTACACCGTCAACACGGCCAGCCAGGTCAACGTCCTCGACGTACCGGCCAACCGGGGCATCTGCTGCCACGTCGGCGGCGACATCGACTTCGACGCCGCGGGCAACCTGTACCTGTCCACCGGCGACGACTCCAACCCGTTCGACTCGGCCGGGTACGCCCCGCTCGACGAGCGCACCGACCGCAACCCCGCCTACGACGCCCAGCGCTCGGCCGGCAACACCAACGACCTGCGCGGCAAGATCCTGCGCATCAAGGTCAACGCGAACGGCTCGTACTCGATCCCGAGCGGCAACCTCTTCGCCGCCGGCACCGCGAACACGCGGCCCGAGATCTACGCCATGGGCTTCCGCAACCCGTACCGCATGACCGTCGACAAGGCCACCGGCGTCGTCTACGTCGGCGACTACGGCCCCGACGCCGGCGCCACCGACCCCAACCGCGGCCCGTCCGGGCAGGTGGAGTTCGACCGGATCACCGCTCCCGGCAACTACGGCTGGCCGTACTGCACCGGCACGAACACCAGCACCGAGACGTACAACGAGTGGAACTTCGCGACCAATGCCACCGGCCCCAAGTTCAACTGCGCGGCCGGCGCGACGAACAACTCCTTCCGCAACACCGGCCTGGGTACCCTGCCCGCCGCCAAACCGGCGTGGATCCGTTACGGCGGCGACGCGGGCAGCCCGCCCGAGTTCGGCAGCGGTTCGGAGTCGCCGATGGGCGGTCCGGTGTACCACTACGACGCCGCCAACCCCTCGACCACGAAGTTCCCGCAGTCCCTCGATGGGCTGTTCTTCGCCGGAGAGTTCGGCCGCGGCTGGATCAAGCCGATCAAGGTCAACGCCGACGGCTCACCCGGCGCGATCGACAACTTCCCGTGGAACGGCAAGCAGGTCATGGACATGCAGTTCGGCCCCGACGGCGCCCTGTACGTCCTGGACTACGGCACCGGGTACTTCAACGGCGACCAGAACTCGGCCCTGTACCGCTACGACTACGTCGGCGCCGGCGGCAACCGCGCCCCGACCGCCGTCGCGAGCTCGAACGTCACCTCCGGCTCGGCCCCGCTCGCCGTCACCTTCTCCTCCGCGGGCTCCACCGACCCCGAGGGCGGCGCGCTTACCTACTCGTGGACGTTCGGCGACGGTGGTACCTCCACGGCGGCGAACCCGTCGCACACGTACACCGCCAACGGCACTTATTCGGTGACCCTCACCGCCAAGGACCCGCAGGGCGCGATCGGCACCGCCAACGTCCTCATCAGCGTCGGCAACACCGCGCCGACGGTCACCATCAACGGCCCGAAGCCCGGCCAACTGGTGTCCTTCGGCGACACGGTGCCGTGGAGCGTCACGGTCACCGACCCCGAGGACGGGGCCATCGACTGCAGCAAGGTGACGATGACCTACGTGCTCGGCCACGACCAGCACGCACACCAGATCACGTCGCAGACCGGCTGCGCGGGCACGATCACCATCCCGGTCGACGGGGAACACGACTCGGCGTCGAACATCTTCCCGATCTTCGACGCGCAGTACACGGACATGGGCGGGCTCACCGTCCACGCGCAGAGCATCATGGCGCCCCGCTACCGCCAGGGCGAGTTCTTCAAGTCCTTCCTCGGCGTCGACCAGATCACCAAGCCGACGGCCGAGGGAGGTAAGACCGTCGGCAACATCAACAACGGTGACTGGATCGGGTTCGACCCGTACAAGCTCAACAACGCCACCGCGTTCTCCGCGCGGGTCTCCTCCGGCGGCGCGGGCGGCACGCTGCAGCTGCGCACCGGCTCGCCCACCGGCACGGTGATCGGCTCGGCGACGGTGCCGGTGACCGGCTCGTGGGAGACGTTCACGACGGTCGGGGGCCCGATCACCAACGCACCCGCCGGGACGACGTCGCTGTACCTGACCTTCTCCGGCAGTACCACCGCCGCGCTCTTCGACCTCGACAGCTTCACGTTCACCACCGCCGCGACCGGCAACGGCGTCGGCCCGGTGAAGGGGCTCGCGGGCAAGTGCCTCGACGCCCGCGGGGCCGGCAGCGCCGACGGCACCCAGATGCAGATCTACACCTGCAACGGCACCGGCGCCCAGGTGGTCGTCGTCGCCGGCCAGCAGCTCAAGGTGTTCGGCAAGTGCCTGGACATCTCGGGCGGCGCGACCGCGGACGGCACCAAGGTGCAGCTGTGGACGTGCAACGGCACCGGCGCCCAGAACTGGGCGGCCCAGGCCGACGGATCGCTGAAGAACCCGGCGTCGGGCAAGTGCCTCGACGTGGCCGGCGCGAACACCGCCGACAGCACCGTCGTGCAGCTGTACACCTGTAACGGTACGACCGCACAGAAGTGGACACTGCCATGAAGTTCCGCGCTCTCGCCCTGATCGTCGCCGTGACCGCGGCGGCCTGTGTTCCGGCGACGCCCAGCCTGGCCGCCGACGCGCCCTACGACGTCCTGGTCTTCTCCAAGACCGCGGGCTTCCGCCACGACGCCATCCCGGCCGGCATCCAGGCCGTGCGCGACCTGGGCGCGGCGAACAACTTCACCGTGACCGCCACCGAGGACGCCGCGGCGTTCACCGCGGCCAACCTCGCGCAGTACGAGGCCATCGTGTTCATGTCCACCACCGGCGATGTGCTCAACGACGCGCAGCAGACGGCGTTCGAGTCGTACATCCGCGGCGGCGGCGGGTACGTCGGCGTGCACGCGGCCGCCGACACCGAGTACAGCTGGCCCTTCTACGGAACCCTGGTCGGGGCCTGGTTCGCCAGCCACCCGGCGATCCAGCAGGTCAACTCGCGCACCGAGGACCGCGCGAACCCGGCGACATCGCACCTGCCGCAGGTCTGGACGCGCACCGACGAGCTGTACAACTACCAGACCAACCCGCGGGCGAGCGCGAAGGTGCTCGCCACCCTCGACGAGTCGTCGTACTCCGGCGGCACCATGGGCGCCGACCACCCGATCACCTGGTGCAAGACCATCGACTCCGGGCGCTCGTTCTACACCGGGTTCGGACACACCCAGGAGTCGTACGCCGACGCCAACTTCCGGGGCGAACTGCTCGGCGGCATCCGGTACGCGGCCAAGCGGGCCCAGGCCGACTGCCGGCCCGAGAGCGGGTACACGCCGCTCTACAACGGCTCCACCACCGGCTGGTCCCAGGCCGGCCCGGGCAGCTTCACCAACGCCGACGCCACGCTGTCCTCGACCGGCGGCCTCGGGCTGTACTGGTACTCCGCCAAGCAGTTCGGCACGTCGTACTCGCTCAAGGCCGACTTCCGCATCACCGGCGACAGCAACTCGGGCGTCTACGTCGGGTTCCCGAACCCGGGCAACGACCCGAACATCGCGATCAACCAGGGGTACGAGATCCAGATCGACGCCACCGACACGCCCGACCACACCACCGGCGCGATCTACAACTTCCAGTCCGCGAACATCGCCGCCCGCGACGCCGCGCTCAACCCGCCCGGCGCGTGGAACACCTACGAGATCGCGGTCGAGGGGCAGCGGATCCGGGTGTACCTCAACGGCTCGCTCATCAACGATTTCACGAACACCGATCCGGCGCGCAACCTCGACGGGTACATCGGCATCCAGAACCACGGCTCGGGCGACCAGGTGTCCTTCCGGAACATCAGGATCGCCTCCGGCGACTCCGCCCAGCAGGCCGAACTGTTCACAACGGCCTCCGGGGTCGAGCCGTACACGAAGGCCGGCGCGCACAACGGCCAGACGCTCGGGTACATCGAGCCGGGCGACTGGGCGGCGTACAACGGGCTCAACATCGGCGGGTCGACGTCGTTGCGCGCGAGGGTCGTCTCCGGCGGCCCCGGCGGGCAGATCCAGGTGCGCACCGGCTCGACCACCGGCCCGATCCTGGGCACCGTGAACGTGCCGAACACCGGGAGCTGGGACACGTACGCCGACGTCACCGCGCCGTTGACCGGCGTACCGGCGGGCTCCGCGAACGTGTACCTGACGTTCACCGGCACCGGCACCGGGCTCTTCGACCTGGACGACTTCACGTTCGTTCGCGGCGGGTCGCCGACCGGGCCCGTGAAGGGCCTGGCGGGGAAGTGCCTCGACGTGCGCGGGGCGGCCACGGCGGACGGGACGCAGATCCAGCTGTACACCTGCAACGGCTCGGGCGCGCAGAGCTGGACGGTGTCGGGTCAGACGCTGCGGGCCCTGAACAAGTGCCTCGACATCTCCGGGGGCGGCTCCGCGGACGGCACGCGCGTTCAGCTGTGGACGTGCAACGGCTCCGGCGCACAGAACTGGGCGGCCCAGGCCGACGGCTCGCTGCGCAACCCGCAGTCGGGCAAGTGCCTGGACGTGGCCGGCGGGGTGTCCACGGACAGCACGGTCGTGCAGCTGTACGCGTGCAACGGCTCGAACGCGCAGAAGTGGACGCTGCCGGCCTGACGTTTCTTCGCGCGTTCCTCGCGTGTTCTTCGCATTCTCCGGCGGGGACTGTACGTAGACGTACAGTCCCCGCCGTTGCGTTGCTTACCGTGACGGATTCAATCGCGGGGCTCCATCGGTTGCGGATTTCCCCTAGGCTCGGCCGAGTGCTGGGGACTCGGGCGAGACATATCGGGCTGACGGTGGCGCTACTGTCCGTTCTGGCGGGCTGCGGCACCCACGCGGAGTCGTCCCCGCCGCCGGACCTCGCCGCCGACGCCCCGTCGAGCTCCGACCCGTTCCCGGTCGGCCAGCTCGAGGGCGTGGGCGAGCTGGCCGCGGCCCCGACCCCCTCGAAGCCGGCGCCCAAGCCCTCGGCCACGGTGAAGAAGGTCAACCCGGGCGGCGACACCGGTGGCGCCAAGGCCAACACCAACGACGGCGTGCCCAGCACCGCGAGCGGCACGTTCACGGTCTCGACCGGCGGCACCGACGTGATCGGCGCGGCGGGGGCGGCGACGCTGGTGAGGTACCGCGTCGAGCTGGAAAATGGGATAAAGTGGGGCAATAACCCGGTCTGGACGACGGACTCGGTCGCCGCCGAGGTGGACCGGGCCGTGTCGTCGCCGGAAGGCTGGACGAAGTCGGCCGACCACCCGGTCACCTACGCTCCGAACAAGCTGAGCAACGCGAGCTGGAAGTTCCAGCGCGTGAGCGGCGCCGACTACGACGTGACGCTGAAGCTGGCCACCCCGGGCACGGTGGACAAACTGTGCAAATCGGTGGGCGTGACGACGCAGGGCATCTACTCGTGCCGGTACGGCAAGACGATCCTGCTCAACCTGCGACGCTGGCTCAAGGGCATCGAGGGCTTCCCGGCGGGCATAGACTTCCACTCGATGACGGTTCTGCACGAGATGGGCCACTTCCTGGGCTTCGACCACATGAAGTGCCCGGGCTCGGGCCAGGTGGCCCCGGTGATGCAGACTCAGACAATAGCCTTGAACGGGTGCAAACCGAACGCGTACCCCTTTACCACGGACGGCACCTTCGTAACGGGCCCATGGGCCGCGAGCTAACGTCGCGTGACGACTTTTCACGGAGCGTCATGATCGACTCGGGCGATTTTTTGGCGTCGGCTAAAATGAGTTTTGAAAAGACAGCGGGCCCGACGGCTGGGATGTGCGCTCGTTCGCCAAGGGGCGCGGTTCGTCGTCCTTCCGGATTTCACTCCTAGCGGTTCGGCCAACCGGCCAACGACGCACGTCGCGGAGCCCCTGCCGCCGCGCCGGCGGCCGGGGGTTCGACCTTGGGCGCGGACACGCCACTCCGGCCGGGTTCGTCTCGGGGGCACGGTCACGCCATTCCAGCCGGGGTTCGTCCCGGGCGCGCGCGGTCACGCCATTCCGGCCGGGTTCGTCTTGGGGGGTACGGTCACGCCATTCCGGCCGCGGCCTACCGGCTTACCGGGCTCGCAGTCGGCATGACAGCTCAACGGCTCACCTGCTTGCGGCCGGTCTGCGGGTCTGCCGGCTTCAGGGCTGCCGCCGCCCCGTCTGTCGCCCCGTCTGTCGCCCCGTCTGTCTTCACGGACGTCTCCGCGGTCGACGGGTTTCTGCGGTCGACGGGCCTTCGCGGTCGCCGCCGGATTCGTGGCCACCCCGCCTGTCGGCCGCGCGTCCGCGGTTGCCCCGCCTCCGTGGCCGACCGCGCTTGCCGACCGCGCCTGCGTGACCGACAGGCTTCCGCGATCGAGGGGCCTTCCGTGGTCAACGGGGTCTTCGTGATCGACGGCCGTTGTGGCAGCCTCGCCTCCGCGGTCGCCCCCGTCTGTCGGCCGCGCCTCCGCGGTCGCCGCAACGCCAAGGCCGCCGC
>NZ_JBEZDS010000038.1:38993-45786 GCF_040648435.1 Dactylosporangium sp. NPDC049140
CGCGCCTCCGCGCTTGCTGGCCGCGCCTCCGCGCTTGCTGGCCGCGCCTCCGCGCTTGCTGGCCGCGCCTCCGCGCTTGCTGGCCGCGCCTCCGCGCTTGCTGGCCGCGCCTCCGCGGTTGCCCCAACGCCAAGGCCTCCGCGCTTGCCTGCCGCGCCTTCGTGATCGACGGGCCTGCGTGATCGTCCCGCCTCCGTGGCCGGCCGCGTCTCCGTGGTCGCCCCCGTCTGCCGGCCCGCGCCTTGGTGGTCGACGGGCCTTCGCGGTCATCCCGCCTGTCGGCCGCGCTTTCCGCGGTCGTCCCACCCCGGCGGGGCTGACGCTCGTCGTGGAGCCCGGCCCATCGAGGGCCGCTGCTGGCCGGGCGGGCCCTCCGTGGCTCGGCGTGCTCGGGGTCGTGCTGGGCGCGGTGACGCTGGCCGTGCTCCGCGGGGACCGACGTCCGGCACGACCTCGACACCGCCCGCACCATGGGGGCTGACGACCGTCAGCGTTGCGGCCGGTCGAAGGCCGCGGGCGCCGTGGCGTGGTGGCGTGGTGGCGTGGTGGCGGCGATCTTTGCTCAGGCCGCCGGCGGTCAAGGGCCGGCGGCCGATGGAACGGGCCGCGTCAGGATTTCAGACGGCGCAGCAAATCGATGACGTCCGCCTCGTATTCGCGCCACTCGCGGTCCGGTTTGAAGCCCAGCTCCGCGTTGACCTGCAGCAACGGCTCGTTCTCCAAGGCGTTCCACGTCTGCACGTCAAGCAGGTGGGGCTCGGCCGCGCGCAGTTCGAACAGCATGCGGGCCTTGATCGCGCGGCTGATTCCGTAGCCGCGGTGGGTCGGGACCTCGATGGTGTCGTACTGGTCCGCGCGCGTCGGGCGCTGCGCCGGTACCACCACCTCGGTCAGGCCCGCGATCGTCTCCGACTGCTCGTGGACGGCCAGCACGATGTACGGCTTGAGCCCCCGCGCGTGCAGCGTGCGCAGGCTCGCGGCCAGTCGTTCGGAGTCGTACGAGCTCGGGCGTAGGTCCAGGTCGTCCGCGACGGAGGCGCGTGCGACCTCCTTCGCGGCGGCGTAGCCGGCGTAGAGCTCCGGGGGCGGGCCGCCGGGGTAGTACTCGATGCGGTACCCCGCGCTGATCCCCGCCGCCATCTCGCCCAGCCGCAGCCAGTCCACGCCGGACAGGTCGAGCAGGTTGCGCATCTCGATGAACGCGCACTCGAACCCGTGGGCCTCGAAGAACTTGATGCTCGGGGTGCCGCCGATGACCTCGACGCCGACCGACTCGAAGCCCTCCTCGGCGGCGCGGCGGGCCACGGCGGACAGCAGCGTGGTGCCGACGCGGCCGCGGCGGGCGCTCGGCACGACCGAGAGCTCCAGCACGCCGATGTCCTCGAGCGCGAGCAGGCTCGCGTGGCCGAGAATCTCGCCGCCGTCGGTCGTGGCCAGCCACGATGTGCGCCGCTCACCCGGCATGGTGACGCCGAGGTACTCCCGGAACATGGTCTCGCGCCACGGCGGATCCTCGGGCACGTCGAGTGCCACGATGTCGTTCAGTGCCCGCAGCATCGCGTCGAGCTCGGCCGCGGGTGCGGTCCCTGGGTCCCACTCGCGCACCTTCACGCCCTAAGCCTGCCCTTGTTTGTGGCTGAGCGGAAGTACCAGAGCGCAGAGCGTGGCATTGATCTACCCTGCGGGCCGGTCCCGGTCATCCCTGCCGGTCTTTGCGCCCGTAGTCGTTGGTGGCGTTGAAGACAGCGGCGCGGTACTCCTCCGGCACGTTGTACGCGTGGATCGCCGCGTTCCAGCCTTCCAATGTGGACAGGTCGCGGCCGTTCTCGCACAGGAACGCGGCGGCGGTCAGGGCGGCGTCGTCGATGTCGTTGATGTCGATCACCCCGTCGGCGTCGGCGTCGACGCCGTACTGCTTCCACGTCGCCGGCAGGAACTGCATCGGGCCGACCGCGCGGTCCCAGCTGCGGTCGGTGTCCAGCTGGCCCTGGTCGGTGTCGGCGATGGACTGCCGGCCGTTCTGCCCGTCCAGGGGCGCTCCGACGATCGGCGGGACGGAGCGGCCGTCATCCTGCAGTACGGAGCCGCCGGTCTGCCCGTGGTCGGACTCGATCTTGCCGATGCCTGCGAGGGTGGTCCAGGTCAGGTGACATTTCGGGGTCGCGCGCGCGGCGGCGGCCTCCGCGTAGCCGTACGCCTGCAGCGCCACGACCGGAATCCTCAGCCGCACCGAGCGGGTGCCCGCCCACGCGCCGTAGACGTCGGCCGGCCGCTGGTGGGTGCCCGGCGGCGGGCTGAAGGTGGGTGAGGCGGACGGGTCCTCCGGCCGCGGGGCCTCGCCCGTCTCGGGTGCTCCCGTGATTGGGGGGACGCCGTTGGTACCCCCAGGAGCCGGCGCCGACTCGGAAGCCTCCGCGCGCGGCTTGGACGCCGCGGGCACCACGACCGCGCCGGCGACCCCGGCCGCGGCGAGCAGCACCGCGAAGAGCACGCCGGGCAGCAGGAACCGGAAGCCGGGCCGGGCCTTTGCCCGCTCCAGCCACTCCCGCCGCGCCACCGCCCGGGCCGACTTCTCCGGCCGCGACTCGAGCGCGTCCGCGTCGCCGCGCGAGCGCCGCAACTCGAAACCGAAGCCGCGCGGGCCCTGCGACTCGGGAGCGCCGGGCTGGTCCCGCGAGCGCCGCAACTCCAGCCAGCTGCGCCGCGGCCCGTCCCCCACCGCGTGTTTGGGCTGGTGGGGCGGCTTCGGCTCGCTGGCCTGGCTCAGGTCCGGCGCAATGATCTCCACCGGCATCGTGTGCTCGTCCGGGGCCCTGGGGGCCGGGGGACGGATCACGGGGGCCGCGGGAGTGTCCATTGTGGTCGGTCGCTGGGCCTCCGGCTTCTCGTCGTCGCTTGCCACGCTCTCGAGTATTCCGAATTCCCGGGCGCGTGTCACCGTGACATAGCCTGTGGGGATGCCACGTTACGAGTACCGCTGCCGGGCCTGCGGAGACACCTTCGAGGTGCAACGCCCGATGCGTGAAGCGAATGTGAAGGCCAGCTGTCCGGCCGGCCACGACGACACCGTGAAACTGCTGTCCACGATCGCGGTCGGCGGCGGCTCTTCCGGCGGGTCCGGCGCGATGCCCGGCCCGGCGGCCGGCGGCGGTTGCTGCGGCGGCGCCTGTGGTTGCTGAAACATTGTTACGGATGGGTTTCGGATTGCACCGGCAAAACGGCTTTGATGTTGTGTCCTGTCGTGCCACATCCGCTGCCGGAGTGTTGTCGTTACGTCACGCGAAACCCACTCAAGCTTTGCCTGCCATCGTTACTGACCAGCACGGATCGCCCCGGATGACCAATCCGGGATCGACCGTTTCTACGATGCGCGGGCCACTTGGTTGGGGAAATATGGGGCACGCCTGAATTAGGAAGGCGGAGGTTTCACGTGTCGGGGCGGACGCACCTGCCCAGCGGGCTGGTGACTTTCCTCTTCACCGACATCGAGGGCTCGACTCGTCTGGCCCAGATGCTCGGTGCGGGATACCGTCCGGTGCTCCATGAGCACCGGGAGGTGATTCGCCGCGCATTGTCCCAAGCGGACGGTGTGGAGCTCTTCACCGAGGGTGACTCGCTCTTCGTCGCCTTCGCCGACGCGGCCGCCGCCCTCGCCGCCTGCGCCGAGGCCCAGCGCGCGCTCGCCGCCCACGAGTGGCCGAGCCCCGAGGCCCGCCCGAAGGTCCGGATGGGCCTGCACACCGGCTTCGCCGAGCCCTACGGCGGGGAGTACACCTCTCCGGAGGTCCACCGCGCCGCCCGCGTCGCCGCCGCCGCCCACGGCGGGCAGGTCCTGTGCTCGGCCGCGACCGCCGCCCACGTCGGCCTGTCGTCCGCGGCCGCCCCGATCGACCCGACCGACCCCTGCGTCGAGAACGGCCCGCTCGGCCACCGTGCGTGGCTGCTCGACCTCGGCCTGCACCGGCTGCGCGGCTTCGACGGCTTCGAGCGCATCTTCCAGCTCGTCGCGCCCGGTCTCGACCGGCAGTTCCCGCGCCCGCGCACCATCGACGCGCCCGCCCACAACCTGCCCGTGCAGACCACCCGATTCATCGGCCGGGCCACCGAGCGGGCCGCCGTGCGCGACCTCATCCACCGCCACCGCCTGGTCACCGTCGTCGGGGCCGGCGGCGCGGGCAAGACCCGGGTCGCGGTCGAGGCGGCCGGCGAGATCGTCGAGCGCTTCCGCGACGGCGTCTGGTTCGTCGACGTCAGCGCCGTGGCCACCGCCGACCTCGTCGACGTCAGCGTCGCGGCCGCCCTCGGCCTGCGCCCCGAGCCCGGCCGCGCCGTCGTGCAGACGATCGCCGACCACGTCCGCGTCCGCCGGCTCCTCGTGCTGCTCGACACCTCCGACGCCCAGCTGCCCGCGACCCGCCGGCTCGTCGCCCGGCTGCTGTCCGCGGGCCCCGAGGTGTACGTCATGGCCACCTCCCGCGAGCCGCTCGGCCTGGCCGGCGAGGTCGTCTGGCGCATCCCGCCGCTGTCGGTCGAGGCGGCCAGCGGCGGCGGCTTCAGCGACGCGGTGGCCCTGCTCGTCGACCGCGCCTCCGCGGCCCGCGGCGGCCGCCCGGTCGAGGCCGGCGACATCGCGCACCTCACCCGGGTCGCGAAGTCCCTGGAGGGGCTGCCGCTGGCCCTGGAGCTCGCCGCGGCCCGGCTGCGGCTGCTGTCGGTACCGCAGCTGGCCGACCGCATCGGCGACGTCCTGGGCACCCTGGACGCCGGCTCGGCCGCCGCGCTCGGCGAGGCCTCCGACCGGCACCGCACGATGCAGGCCGCGGTCGAGTGGTCGTACCGCACCCTCGACCAGCGCTCGGCCCAGCTCCTGCGCTGGCTGTCGGTCTTCGCCAGCCCCGTCGACCTGCCCGCGATCGAGTGGCTGCACGACGGCGACCCGCTCGACCCGCTGGCCACGCTCGTGGACAAGTCGCTGCTGCAGGCCGAGGCGGGCGCCACGAGCGCGACGTACCGGATGCTGGACCCGATCCGCGCGTACGCCGCCCGGCTGCTGGTCGAGGCGGGCGAGGAGGAGTCGGCCCGCGAGCGGCACGTCGCCTGGTGCCTGCAGGCGGCCCACGACGCGTACCTGGATCACGACGGGCGCCCGGTGACGCTCTCGCTGTACACCCTGGATCCCCTGGCCGATGAGCTGCGGGCCGCCCTGCACTGGACGGTGACCCGCGGCAGCGCTCGTCAGGGCCTGGCCGTCGCGGGCGCCCTCGACCAGTGGTGGCGTGAGCGCGGCCTGGTCCGCGAGGGCCGGATGTGGCTGTTCCGGCTGTACGAGCGGATCAGCGCGACCGGCGAGCCGGTTCCCGACGCCGAGCTGGCGGCGGCGTACCACATGCACTCCCTGCACGCGGGCGCCGACGGCGAGACGGTCGAGGAGCTGCGTTTCTCGCAGCGCGCCGAGTCCGCGGCCCGCCGCGCCGGCGATCCGGGCCTGATCGCGCGCATCCTCTCGGCCCGCGGTACCCCGCTGCTGGAGATGGGGCGCACCGAAGAGGCCGAGCGCCTGACCCGCGAGATCATCATCTGGTCCGACGAGCAGGGCGTGGCCGGGGAGGCCCTGTCCGCCGTGTACGCCCTGGCCCAGCTCCTCTGGCGCCGCGGCGAACTGGACGAGGCCGCGGACCTGCTGGCCAGCGCCCGCCCGCTGGAGAACAGCCGCCCGCTGGAGCGCGGCCGCCGCACGGTCGACATGGTGCTGGGCATGGTCGCCCTGGCCCGCGGCGATCTCGTGGCCGCCCACGACCACCTGATCGTGGCCCTGCGCTCGCGCATGACCCACGGCTTCCACCTGCGGGTCTGCGAGACACTGAACGCCATGGCGGTCCGCTGCGCCCTGGCCGAGGACCTGGAGACCTCGGCGCGGCTCTTCGGCGCGGCCCAGTCGGCCCGGATCCGCCTGCGCTGCTCGAGCGGCGCGTTCGGTGCGTTCTGGACCGAGCAGCAGGCGGAGCTGCGCCAGTTGATGGGCGACGCGGCCTTCGACACGGCCTACGCGGCCGGCGGCGCGCTGAGCCTGGAGGAGTCGGTGGCGCTGGCCCTGACCATAGAGCACCCGGACCTCATGGCCGGCTCGATCCGCTTCTCAACGGTCGAGTAGGAGACCGTTCACTCCTCCTCGGGGTCCTGGTTGGCCTCGGCCCCGAGCACGTACGCCTGCATGGCCAGCTCGTCCCCGGCCGGCCACACGAACGCCGGCAGCTCGGCCGGCCCCAGCTCGCGCACGTAGCTCCAGAACGCCCGCACGGCCTCGCCCGGCGAGGCGGCCTCGATGGGCAGGTCGACGCTGACGAGGTAGGTCCGCCGCGGCGCGGGCGGAGCGGGCTCGATCTGCTTGGCGACGGCCACGAACTCGGCGTCGTCCAGCCGCCGCGTGCGATCCCCGAACGCGCCCGCGGGGAGCGGCGAGTCGAGCAGCCGCACCGTGTACTGCACCCGCCCGTCCCGGTCGACCCGCCCCAGCCCGAACACGACGGGCTCATCGCCCCCGGCCACCAGCAGCGCCTCGTCGCCGGGAGCGAGCTCGGGTGCGGTCAGCCCACCGGCCCCGTACACCCGCTCGTTCGCGTACTGCTCCCCGGAGACCACGACGACCCACTTAGCCATGGCCCAATTCCATCACGCCCGCCCGCCGGCCCTCCGCTTCGCTTCGGACAGGCTCACGCCGTCACCTCCGCAAGCTCCGGCAACGGCGCGACAAAGCTGTGCCCATGGTGAGCGGCCCCTCCGCTCCGCTCCGGAC
>NZ_JBEZDS010000038.1:45882-123077 GCF_040648435.1 Dactylosporangium sp. NPDC049140
GGACCGCTCACGCCGTCACCTCCGCAAGCTCCGGCAACGGCGCGACAAAGCTGTGCCCATGGTGAGCGGCCCCTCCGCTCCGCTCCGGACCGCTCACGCCGTCACCTCCGCAAGCTCCGGCAACGGCGCGACAAAGCTGTGCCCATGGTGAGCGGCCCCTCCGCTCCGCTCCGGACCGCTCACGGCACCTCCACGAAACACTCGGCGACGTGGTCGTTCACCATCCCGGTCGCCTGCATCAGCGCATACGCCGTAGTCGGCCCGACGAAGCGGAACCCGCGCTTCTTGAGGTCCTTCGCCATCGCCTTGGACTCCGCCGTCACGGCCGGCACCTGGGAGAAGTCCGAGGGGCGCGCCGGGCGCGGGTCGGGCGCGAACGACCACAGCAGCGCGGCGATCCCGCCGGGTAGCTCGGCCGCCGCGCGGGCGTTCGCGATCGACGCCTCGATCTTCGCCCGGTTGCGCACGATCCCCGCGTCGGCCAGGAGCCGGTCGACGTCGGACTCCCCGAACGCGGCGACCTTCTCGATCTCGAACCCGGCGAACGCCGTGCGGAACGACTGGCGCTTGCGCAGGATGGTGATCCAGGACAGCCCGGACTGGAACGCCTCGAGGCACATGCGCTCGAACAGCCCGTTGTCGTCGCGGACCGCCCGGCCCCACTCGTTGTCGTGATAGTCCAGGTAGTCCGGGGTCGAGGCGCCCCAGCCGCACCGGGCCCGCCCGTCCGCTCCCACCACCACGTCGCTCATGCCCAGCAAACTACTCCGGGGGTGTGACAAAAAACCCGGACTCCACCAGCCGGGCGAACCGGCGCAGCGCCCCGGTCAGCCCCGCCTTCGAACCGGGCCACAGCAGCGGCCACGCGAACTTGCCGGCGTTGCCGGCCGGCAGGTGCAGCCACTCGTGCCAGACCACCTGGGTGCGGTTCGCGCCCAGCTGGGTGCAGCGCAGAACGCCGGGCCCGCGCAGCACCTTGCCGTGGTGTACCACCCGGATCTCGAACGGCGGGTCGACCTTCACGACGCGCATGAGGTCGCGCACGGTCGCGGGCCCGACCTGCGTCACGGCCTCGACCTGGCTGCCCTCGCCGCCGTCGCCGGAGAGCACCCGGACCCTCGTGAACGGGATCCACTCGCCCTGCCGCGACCAGTCGGCGAGCGCGGCGAAGACCCGATCGGCGGGGGCGGCCACGATTACCGTGGCCGTGACCTCGCCGGGCCCGGGCCGTGCGGCCTCGGCATAGTCGTCGCTCACTGCACCACCGGCGAGATCACTGCACCACCGGCGACGAGCGGTCCCACGAGTCGTCGTTGACGGACGCGGACGACTCGTCGTCGGCCGGCTTGGCCGGGCCGCTCTCGATGACGTCGGCGTCCTCGACCGGGGCGACGGTCGGCGCGGCCCCCGAAGCGGCCGCCCCCGCGGCCGCGGCCTGGCGGGCGTCGCGCAGCGCGTCGGCGTCCTCCGGGCGGCCCTCGCGGAGCGCCTTGATCTCGGCCTCGAGGACCTGGATCAGCTCCTCTTTGTAGCCGATGTCGTACCCGGCGCGCCGCAGCGCGGTGTCGACCTGGTTCATCCGGTATCCCCGGACCACCGTGTCGAACCGGAGCTGGTTTACGTCACCCTCGACCAGCGGGCGGGACGACGGCAGCGGTACGGAGCGACCGTCGGGTTCATGTCCTTCGATTCCGGGGTCGTCACCGGTGATCAACAAGGACACGCCGAACCCGATGGCCCCGACAACCACAGCGGCGATCAACACCAGGAGGAACTCAGCCATAGGGGGAATCGTGGCACGCTGAGTACGCCTGGGCGAGCCCGGCACACCCATCTGTAGGAAACACGGAGGTCATGCGATGTTTCGTCTGGGCGCCCGGCGCTTTGCCGACGGCGACTACGCGGTGATGGCGATCATCAACCGGACTCCGGACTCCTTCTTCGACCGCGGTGCAACTTTCGCCGAGGACGCCGCCCTGCGGGCCGTGGAGGCGGCGGTCGGCGAGGGCGCGGACATCGTCGACATCGGCGGGGTGAAGGCCGGGCCGGGCGAGACCGTCGACGCCGCCGAGGAGCTGCGCCGGACGCTGCCCACGGTCGAGAAGATCCGCGCGATGTTCCCCGAGGTGGTGATCTCGATCGACACCTGGCGGGCGGAGGTGGCCCGCGAGGTCGTGGCGGCGGGCGCGGACCTGATCAACGACACCTGGGCCGGCGCCGACCCCGCGCTGGCCGAGGTCGCCGCCGAGACGGGGGCGGGCCTCGTGTGCTCCCACGCCGGTGGCCTCACCCCGCGGACCCGTCCGCACCGCACGGCCTTCGCGGATCCGGTGGCTGATGTGGTACTGACGGTGACTGCTCTGGCGGAGCGGGCGCTCGCGCTCGGGGTACGCCGCGACGGCATCCTCATCGACCCGGCCCACGACTTCGGCAAGAGCACCCGCCACTCGCTGGCGATCACCAACCGGCTCGGCGAGATGGTCGCGACGGGCTGGCCGGTGCTCGTGGCGCTGTCGAACAAGGACTTCATCGGCGAGACCCTCGACGTGCCGGTGGGGGAGCGGCTGGAGGGCACCCTCGCGGCGACGGCGGTCTCGGCCTGGCTGGGGGCCCGGGTGTTCCGCGCCCACCAGGTGCGCGAGACCCGCCGCGTGCTCGACACGGTGGCGGCGATCCGGGGCGACCGCCAGCCCGCGGTGGCGCGGCGGGGCCTGGCCTGAGGCAACCGGGCGGCTACGTCCAGCGCAGGATGTTCTTCCGCCACGCGTAGAGGATGCCGAGGAACAGCACGGCCACGAAGATCGCCATCTCGACGACGACCGCGCCCCCGTAGCCGGGCGTGTCGTACACGACCGCCCACGGGAAGAGGAACACGCTCTCCACCGCGAACAGTGCGTACAGGTAGGCGTACACGTAGTAGCGGATCTGGGCCTGGGCCCAGTCGCCGCCGACCGGGTCCAGCCCGCACTCGTACGTGTCGTACTTGGCGCCGGTCGCGGCCGCCCGGTCGGCCGAACGGCGCGGACCCAGCAGCCGGTTGGCCGTAAACGCGGCGACGAACACCGACGCTCCGACCAGGAGCAGAAGGCCGAGCGTCGCATATCCACCCAGATATCCGCTCATGCCACGCACCGTACATGCATCATCACGATCTCCGACATGCCGAAAACGCGAGTCTGTCTAGATAATGTGCCTCAGGTTTCTTGCCGGACTGCAAAAGAGTTCGGCCGGTGACCCACCAGACACGAGATCAGAAGGACACCCCCTCATGGAAGCACCCTCGGGCCGCCGAACCACACGGCGGCTACGGGCCGGCTCCTTCGTGCTCCTGGCCACCGTCTGCTCGCTGCTCTTCGCCGCCCCGGCGTACGCGGAGCCGGGCGAGGGCGAGACCAGTACCGCTCCCGTCGAGACGCCCACCACCGACGCCCCGACGCCGGACCCGACCACCGATGCGCCCACCCAGGCCCCGGCCACCACCGAGGCCCCGCCCCCGCCCCCGCCGACGACCGCCGCCCCACCGCCCCCGCCGCCGGCCGTGCACCGGTTCAAGATGACCGTGAGCACCGTGTCGCTCGGCGACGCGTACTGGCAGGGCGACGGCTCCGGCGAGCTGGTCATCGCGATCAAGAACACCGGCGAGAACATCGGCAAGGACACCGTCACCGGCTTCTACGCGCTGCCGAGCGGGGCCCAGGCCACCGGGGCGTACGGCACCGGCGGCTGCGCCGTGGCCCCCGCCGCGCTGAGCTTCAGCTGCTCGCTGCCCGAGCAGGGGCTGGGCCAGGTCGTGGTGAAGGTCGACGTCGACGCGGGCGCCTGGAAGACCATCGGGCTCGGCCAGGTCGCCGCCGCGATCGGGCCGTATCAGCGGATCGCCCCGATCTCCTTCGCGTTCACCACGCCGCCCACGCCGGGCATCGAGCTGAACACGTCGGCCCCCGAGCTGCCGGCCGCCGCCACGCCCCAGGACGAGTCGGTCCAGCTCGCGGTGCGCCTGCGCAACACCGGCGCGGCCCGGGCCCCGGGCGCGGTCGAGATCGTCACGCCGCCCGGTGTGGACCTTGTCACGTTCCCCTCCGCCTGCCGCTCACACCGGCGCATCGGCGCCGACCGCGACCGCTGTGAGCTGGGCGACATCGGGCCCGGCAAGGAGATCTCGGCCGTTTTCGGGATGGCGGTCAGCGCCGCCGCGCGCGCCGAGCTGCCGCTGACCGGGGCGGTCCACGGGTACCTCGCGCCGGCCGGGCTGAACGTCGTCGAGACCCGCTACGACTACGAGATCACCGCGCCCCCGCTGGCCGGCGCGGATGCCCCGCTGCCGACCTCGGCGCCGCCGTCCCCGGCCGCCCAGCGGACCTTCGAGACCGACTTCAGCCTGAGCCGGCAGTCGAACGACGACGGCGGGCAGCTGTCCAGCCTGCCGATCGTCGGCGGCCTGGTCGGGCTGGTCGCGATCATCGTCGGGCTGGTCGTGCTGTCGGTGCGCCGGCGCATGCGCGACGACGCCAGGGACGGCGACGAACTCGGCGCCGACGAGGTCGAGGACGTGGTGCTCGTCCCGGCCCAGAGCGGCGGCCCGACCGGCCCGTCGGCGGCGTTGACCCGCTCGCCGATCCCGCGCTCGCTGACCCTGCCGCGCCTGCCCGACGGCCCGACCGCCGGATCCGGCTTCCGGGACCGCGAACAGCCCGCCCGCGAGGGCGACGACTGACCCCCGGCTGACCGGAAACTGACTGTTTGGCGCGTATTCGCGGACCCCGCACACCTCGGCGACCTGCGCAATGACCAAAGTCGCAGCATCGGTGCCCGAGAGGGCACATGCGACGAAGGCATGGCGTTGCCGCCGACGTACCCTCAGGGTGTAGACAACCCATCCGCCGCCACAGGAGGTCAGCTCACGTGACCAAGCAGGTCCGCCAGCTGGATCGAGTGGTCATCAGGTTCGCTGGCGATTCCGGCGACGGCATGCAGCTCACCGGTGACCGCTTCACGTCCGAGACCGCGCAGCTCGGCAACGACATCTCGACGCTGCCCAACTTCCCCGCCGAGATCCGGGCCCCCGCCGGGACGCTGCCGGGCGTGTCGAGCTTCCAGGTGCACTTCGCCGACTTCGACATCCTCACGCCCGGCGACGCGCCGAACGTGCTCGTGGCGATGAACCCGGCGGCTCTGAAGGCGAACATCGCCGACCTGCCCAAGGGCGCGTCGATCATCGTCAACACCGACGAGTTCACCAACCGCAACCTCGCCAAGGTGGGCTACGCGGCCAACCCGCTCGAGGACGGCTCGCTGGAGGGCTGGAACGTCGCCCCGGTCGGCCTCACCTCGATGACGGTGAAGGCCCTGGAGTCGTTCGCGATCTCCAAGAAGGACGCCGAGCGGGCCAAGAACATGTTCGCGCTCGGCCTGCTGTCCTGGATGTACTCGCGCCCGCACGAGTCCACGCTGTCGTTCCTGGAGCGCAAGTTCGCCTCGCGCCCGGAGCTCGTCGCGGCGAACGTCGCCGCCTTCAAGGCCGGCTGGAACTTCGGCGAGACCACCGAGAACTTCGCGGTGCGCTACGAGGTCAAGCCCGCACGCATGATGGCGGGCAACTACCGCAACATCACCGGCAACGCGGCGCTCGCCCTGGGCGTGGTGGCGGCGGGGGTACGGTCGCGGCTGCCCGTGTTCCTGGGCGCCTACCCGATCACGCCGGCCTCCGACATCCTGCACGAGCTGAGCAAGCACAAGAAGTTCGGCGTGACCACCGTGCAGGCCGAGGACGAGATCGCGGCGATCGGCGTGGCCCTGGGCGCCTCCTACGGCGGCGCGCTCGGCGTGACCACCACCTCCGGCCCCGGCGTCGCGCTCAAGGGTGAGACGATCTCCCTGGCCGTCGCGCTGGAGCTGCCGCTGCTGATCATCGACGTGCAGCGCGCCGGCCCGTCGACGGGCCTGCCGACCAAGACCGAGCAGGCCGACCTCAACATGGCCCTGTACGGCCGGCACGGCGAGGCCCCGGTCGCGGTGCTCGCGCCCCGTTCGCCCGCGGACTGCTTCAACACCGCGCTCGAGGCGGCCCGCATCGCGCTGACGTACCGGACCCCGGTGATCCTGCTCTCCGACGGGTACATCGCCAACGGCTCCGAGCCGTGGCGCCTGCCGGACGTCGACGAGCTGCCCGACCTGCAGGTCGAGTTCGCGACCGCGCCCAACGGGGAGGACGGCAAGACCTTCCTGCCGTACCTGCGCGACCCGAAGACGCTCGCCCGCCCGTGGGCCGTCCCCGGCACGCCGGGCCTCGAGCACCGCATCGGCGGTCTGGAGAAGGCCGACAAGACCGGCGACATCTCCTACGACCCGGCCAACCACGACTTCATGGTGCGCACCCGCGCGGCCCGCATCGAGGGCATCGAGGTGCCCGACGTCGAGGTCGAGGACCCGGACGGCACCGCCCGCGTGCTGGTGCTGGGCTGGGGCTCGACCTACGGTCCGATCGGCGCCGCCGCCCGTGCGCTGCGCCAGCGCGGCCTGGCCGTGGCCCAGGCGCACCTGCGCCACCTCTCGCCCATGCCGAAGAACCTCGGCGCGGTGCTCAAGTCCTACGACAAGGTCGTGATCCCGGAGATGAACCTCGGCCAGCTCGCCGGGGTCATCCGCGCGCGCTACCTGGTCGACGCCATCGCCTACAACCAGGTCCGCGGCCTGCCGTTCACCGCGTCCGAGCTGGAGGGCGTGCTCGAGGAAGTGGTCAAGAATGCCTGAGCCGTTGAAGCTGACCACGAAGGACTTCAAGTCCGACCAGGAGGTCCGCTGGTGCCCCGGCTGCGGGGACTACGCGATCCTGGCCGCCGTCCAGTCGTTCATGCCCGAGCTCAACATCCCGCGCGAGCGGATCGTGTTCGTCTCCGGCATCGGCTGCTCCTCGCGGTTCCCGTACTACATGAACACGTACGGCATGCACTCGATCCACGGCCGCGCGCCGGCGATCGCGTCGGGCCTGTCCGTGTCCCGCCCGGACCTGTCGGTCTGGGTCGTCACCGGTGACGGCGACGCGCTGTCCATCGGCGGCAACCACCTGATCCACGCGCTGCGCCGCAACGTCAACCTGAAGATCCTGCTGTTCAACAACAAGATCTACGGGCTGACCAAGGGGCAGTACTCGCCCACCTCCGAGGTCGGCAAGGTCACCAAGTCGACCCCGGCCGGCTCGGCCGACTCGCCGTTCAACCCGATCTCCCTGGCCCTGGGCGCCGAGGCGAGCTTCGTCGCGCGGACCATCGACTCCGACCGCAAGCACCTGCAGTCGGTGCTGCGCGCCGCGGCCGAGCACCGCGGATCGGCGTTCGTGGAGATCTACCAGAACTGCAACATCTTCAACGACGGCGCGTTCGACGCCCTCAAGGAGCCGGCGACCCGCGACGACTGGCTGATCCGGCTCGAGCACGGCCGGCCGATCACGTTCGGCAAGGACGGCGAGTGGGCGGTGACGCACCCGCCCGGCGCCTTCGGCCTGTCCGTGGTGCCGACCGCCGAGGTCGCGCCCGACGACATCGTGGTGCACGACCAGGCGGTGGCCGAGCCGGCGTATGCGTTCGCGCTGTCCCGCCTGCCCGGCCTCGACCTGCGCAACACCCCGATCGGCGTATTCCGCTCCGTGGATCGGCCCGCGTACGACGACGTCGTCCGCGACCAGCTCGTCACGGCCCAGGCCAAGGCCAAGGGCACGCCCGACGAGGAGCTCGGCGCGCTGCTCAACAGCGGCGACACCTGGACGATCCTGTAGCGAAGATCCTGTGGCGAAGGGGCCACCGCCGCCGGCGACTCAGGCGGCGGTGGTCTCCAGCCAGCGGGTCAGCGTGCGCACGCCCCAGCCCGTGGCGCCCTTGGTGAGCTCGCCGTCGCCGGAGTCGGCCCACGCGGGCGAGGACATGTCGAAGTGCGCCCAGCGGTCCCGCAGCGGGCCGGTGAACTCGCGCAGGTAGAGCGCGGCCAGCAGCGAACCCGCGCCGATGTCGGTCGAGTTGATGATGTCGGTGAGGTCGCCGCGGATCTCATCGGCGTAGTCCTCGTTCAGCGGCATCCGCCACACCGACTCGCCGCTCGCCTCGGCCGCGGCCGCGAGGTCGCCGGCGAGGGTGTCGCTGTGGCTGTACATCGCGGCGGTCCGCTTGCCCAGCGCGACCCCCTGGGCGCCGGTCAGCGTGGCCAGGTCGATCATCACGTCGGGGCGCAGCCGGCGCACCGCGTAGGCCATCGCGTCGCCGAGCACCAGCCGGCCCTCGGCGTCGGTGTTGAGGATCTCCGACGTGATGCCGCCGTAGTGCGTGACGACGTCGCCGGGGCGCATGCTGTCGGCGCCGAGCGCGTTCTCGGCCAGCGGGGCCAGCGCGGTGATCCGCACCGGCAGGCGCATCGCGGCGGCGGCGAGGGTCGCGCCGATGACCGCGGCCGCGCCGCCCATGTCCTTGCGCATGAGCTTCATCCCGGCCAGCGGCTTGATGCACACCCCGCCGGTGTCGAACGTGATGCCCTTGCCGACCAGCACCACGTGCCGCCGCGCGCCGCGCGGGCGCCAGGACAGCTCGACCAGGCGCGGGCCGCGCTCGGCGGCCGCGCCCTGCCCGACCGTCAGGATCGCGTTGAAGCCGTGCTCGCGCAGGTAGCCGGGCTCGCGGACCTCGACCGTCAGCCCCGGCACGCCGGCGGCGGCCTTGACCACCTGCCTGGCGAACCAGGCCGGCGTCTTGCGGTCGCTGGGCATGTTGGTCAGGTCGCGGGCCAGGGTCGTGGCGGTGACGACCGCCCGGGCCTGCTCCAGGGCGGCGGTGCGCTCGTCGCTCGCCGGGAGCGCCACCGTGACGCGCCGCAGCGGGTCGGGGTCGGCCTCGGCGATGCGGAAGCGGTACGACGCCAGCCACAGCCCCTCGGCGAGGGCGCGGATCGCGGCGGGTGCGGTGTCGGCCGGCACCAGCACCCGCAGCGCGGTCTCGGAGCGCGCCGACCGGGCCAGCGCCGCGCCCGCGGCCCGCCAGCCGGCCTCGTCGCCGTCGCCGACGCCGACGAACAGCAGCGGCGAGGGCCTGCGCCCGGGCCGCGGCAGCTTGTGCACGGTGCCGGCCGACCCGGAGTGCTCGACGTCCTGCAGGAACGCCGCGCACTCGGCCAGGTCGGCCGCACCGAACTGCAACAGGTCGAGGCTGGATTCGGGGTCGCCGGACATCACCACGACGGCGACCGCGCCGGAGGAGCCGCGGCCCGTGGCGAACCTGATGTCCAGCAAGGGGACCCTCCATCTTTCGGCGCAGTTCCTGCGCACAACGACGGGAGCGACCGCACGCCGGCCGCTCCTTCCAACCCAGTCAACCCGAAAGCGGAGCCGTATGCAGGAAGACTCAGCCGGTGGCCGTCTTCAGCGCCTCGCTGAGCTCGTTGGCCTCATCCTTGGTCATCTCGACGACGAGCCGCCCACCACCCTCGAGCGGGACGCGCATGACGATGCCGCGGCCCTCCTTGGTGACCTCCAGCGGACCGTCGCCTGTCCGCGGCTTCATGGCCGCCATGTTGTCTCCCTTCGCTTCCTGATGTACCCAGACATCAGGTGGCACAGCCGTCCCCGCATGCCCGGCACGCCTGCTCACGGGGCCTTCGACCGGACCCGTGGACTCCGTGAGACACGCACCAACCGATGATTTTCCCTGATGATGGCCCCAAGACCCAAACCGGGGCGCGATCCTTGTGACAACTCCTGGCGGAAAATGCCGGTCAACTGTCACAATAAGCGGCCATGCAGGCCAGGTCCGCCCTCTTTGATCTCTATGGCGACCATCTCCGCCCGCGCGGTGGGCGAGCCGCCGTCGCCGCTCTCGTGCGCCTGCTCGCTCCCCTCGGCATCGCCGCGCCGGCCGTGCGCACCGCAGTGTCACGGATGGTCCGGCAGGGCTGGCTGCACCCCCTACGTTTGCCGACCGGTCCCGGCTACGGCATCACCCCCAAGGCGGCACGCCGCCTCGACGCCGCCGGCGCCCGCATCTACCGCACCCAGCGGCCCGGCGGCCCCGGGGGCGCATGGGCCGGCCGCTTCGATCTCATCACGCTGGAAGCGCCCGCGCACCGCGGCGCGCGGGCGAGACTGGTGGCGAACCTCGGATTCCTCGGCTACGGCTCGATCGACGGCGCCACGTGGATCGCGCCGCGCCCGGGCGAGGGCGTCGACGCGTTGCTCACGGAGGCCGGTGTGCGCTACGACCGCTTTACGGCGGAGCATTCCGGCGGTACCGATGGAGCGGTGAACCTGGTGGCCCGGGCCTGGGACCTCGACGCGATCGCCGCGGCCTACGGCGAGTTCGTCGAGCGCCTCACGCCGCTGGTGCACTCCGTCGGGCCGGCCACCCCCGACGAGCAGGCGTACGCGGTCCGGTTCACGCTGGTCCACGCCTGGCGCGCGTTCCTCTTCCGCGACCCCCAGCTGCCGCCGCAGCTGCTGCCCCCGCGCTGGGCCGGCACCGCGGCGGCGGCCTTCTTCGACCACCACGCCCACCGGCTGCGCCCCGCCGCGGACCGGTTCGTGGACGCCTGCCTGACCCTCTGACGCCTGGAGCCCGCAATGGACCTGCTCGTCGAACGCACCGAGACCGGTGTGGCGATCCTGACCCTCAACCGTCCCGACGCCCTCAACTCGCTGACCGACGCGCTGAAGGTGGCCCTGCGCGACGCCCTCGCCGACGTGGCCGCGGACGAGTCGGTGCGCGCCGTGGTCCTCACCGGCGCCGGCCGCGCCTTCTGCGGAGGCCAGGACCTGCGCGAGCACGCCGGCTCCCTCGACGCCGGCACCGGCTCGTCGCTGTCCACGGTCACCGAGCACTACAACCCGATCGCCACGACGCTGGCCGGGATGCCGAAGCCGGTCGTGGCCGCGGTCAACGGTATGGCCGCCGGGGCCGGGGCGTCGCTGGCCCTGCTCGCCGACTTCCGGGTCGGCGGACCGCGGACCGCGTTCCTGATGGCCTTCGCGAACGTCGGCCTGGCCGGCGACACCGGCATCTCGTGGAGCCTGCCGCGGATCGTGGGCCACGCGAAGGCGACCGAGCTGCTGCTGCTGGCCGAGCCGGTGAAGGCCGAGGTCGCCGCCGCCCTGGGGATGCTCACCCGCCTGGCCGAGTCCGACGAGGACGTGCTGCCGACGGCCGTGGAACTGGCCGACCGCCTCGCCGCCGGCCCGACCGTCGCGTACGGCCAGATCAAGCGGGAACTGGCCGCCGGCGGCGCGGGCTCGCTGGCCGACGCCCTGGCCGTGGAGGCGCAGGCCCAGACCGCCTGCGGCCACACCGCGGACCACCGCAACGCCACGGCCGCCTTCGTCGCCAAGCAGAAGCCGGTCTACGAGGGCCGCTGAACCCTTCTTCAGGCGGCCTTCTTCAAGCAAGGCTGAACCGCGCCTGACGTGTCTCGTACAAACAGGCCATAGCCTGGGGTCCATGGCCGACCGTGAAAAGGTTGCACATCTGCTGCGCCGGGCGACGTTCGGGCCGACCGCGGAGGAGGTCGACGCCGCCGAGGCCAAGGGCCCGGCGGCGACCCTGGACGCCCTGTTCGCCCCGGCCGAGCCCGACGCGGGCGCGGCCCGGACCCCGATGCCGAAGCTCGGCCCGGTCATCAACGAGAAGTCCGACCGCGCCGAGCAGATCCGGACCGTCGGCGCCTGGTGGCTGGACCGGATGGTGCAGGCCGAGCACCAGGTGCACGAGAAGCTGACCTTCTTCTGGCACGGGCACTGGGCCACGTCCGCCGACAAGGTCAAGTCCGGCCCGCTGATGCTCGGCCAGCAGCAGACCCTGTTCCGCACGGCGCTGGGCGGCTTCGCCACCCAGGTGCACGCGATGCTGCGCGACCCCGCGCTCATCATCTGGCTGGACGGGCAGAAGAACACCGAGAAGGCCCCGAACGAGAACCTCGCCCGCGAGCTCATGGAGCTCTTCACGCTGGGCGTGGGCCACTACACCGAGCCGGACGTGCGGGCCGGCGCGCGGGCGCTGACCGGCTGGGTCGTGGACCAGAAGGCCGGCACGGCGACGCTCAACGTCAAGCGCCACGACGGCGGGTCCAAGACCATCCTCGGCCGGACCGGCAACTACGACGCCGACGGGTTCGCGGACCTCCTGCTGGCCGAGCCGGCCTGCCCCGAGTTCATCGCGCGGCGGCTCTGGCTGCGCTACGCCAGCGACGCGGCCATCCCCGGCGACGTCCTCGCCCGCGTCCGGTCCCAGCCGACGACCGCCGCGATGCTGCGCGAGGTGCTGGCCGCCGACGGCCACGCCGAGCTGGTCAAGCAGCCGGTGGAGTGGCTGGTCGGGGCGCTGCGCCAGCTCCAGCTGCGCCCCGGCGAGCTCACCGACGCCCAGCGCAAGCAGCTGCTCGGCGGCCTGACCCAGCTGGGCCAGGTCCCGCTGCGCCCGCCGAGCGTGGGCGGCTGGCCCGCCGGCGCGGCCTGGCTCACGACCTCGGCGACGCAGGCCCGCATCAAGCTGGCCCAGAGCCTGGCCGCGCGGGCCCCGCAGCCGGTGCTGGACCGCCTGACCGCCGCGCCCGCGGCGCAGCGACCGGCCGCCCTGGCCCGGCTCCTGGTGGTCGACAAGTTCACCGACCGCACGCTGGCCGCGCTGACCCCGGCCGCGAACGACGCCCGCCGCCTGCTGACCCTGGGCCTGGCCAGCCCCGAGTACGCCATCAACTGAGAGGAGGCGACATGGACGCCCTGACCCGTAGGAAGTTCCTGATCGCCAGCGGCGTGGCCGGCGGCGCGGCCCTGGCCGCCGGGGGCGCCTGGACGCTGCGCGACGTCTTCGACACCGCCACCTGGGACGACCGCCCCGGCGACGCCCGGACGCTCGTGCTCGTCACCCTCTACGGCGGCAACGACGGCCTGGCCAACGTCATCCCGTACGCCGACCCGGCCTACGCCCCCGCCCGCCACCAGCTCGCCTACCGGCCGGAGGAGGTGCTGAAGCTCGACGACACGCTGGGCCTCAACCCCGGCCTCGCCGGCCTCAAGCGCATGTTCGACGCGAAGAAGCTCGCCATCGTCCGCGGCGTCGGCTACCCCAAGCCCGACCACAGCCACTTCCGGTCCATGGACATCTGGCAGACCGCCCAGCCCGACCGGCCCGGCAACACCGGCTGGCTGGGCCGCTGGCTGGACGCGTTCGGCGGCGACCCGCGCCACGCGGTCTCCTTCGAGCCCGTGCTCCCGCCGCTGCTGGCCGGCGCGACGACCGCCGGGGCCGCCGTGCCCGTCACCGGCCTGGCGCTGCCCAACGGCGTCAAGCCCGAGGTGCTCACCGCGTTCGGCCGGTCCTCCGACGGCGAGCCGCCGCTGCAGGCCCGCGCCGCCCGCGCCTTCGCCGACCTGGTCGAGGTGGACGCCCTGATCCACAGCGTCGACGACCACGACGGCGACGAGGACACGTCCACCTCCTCCGGCACCGCGACCGGCGGCCGCTCCGACCTCAAGACCCAGCTCGACCTCGTGGCCCGCTGCGTCGAGGCGAACGTGGCCACCCGCGTCTTCTCCGTCTCCCTCGGCGGCTTCGACCTGCACGCGGAGGAGCGCAACTCCCAGGAGATCCTGCTCAAGCTCCTGGACTCCGCGCTCACCACGTTCGCCGACCGGATGGCCAAGACCGAGGCCGGCCGCAAGGTCGTCATCGCCGTCTACTCCGAGTTCGGCCGCCGCGTGGCCGCCAACGGCTCCGACGGCACCGACCACGGCACCGCCTCGAACATGTTCATCCTCGGCAGCCCGGTGCGCGGCGGCCTCTACGGCGAGCAGCCCGGCCTCGCCGACCTCGACAACGGCGACCTGAAGTTCACGACCGACTTCCGCAAGGTCTACGCGACCCTGCTGCACGACGTGCTCGCCGCCGACCCGGGGCAGATCCTCGGCTACCAGGACCGGCTCGAGGGCATTCTCTGACCCGCGACGGGCCGGGCCGGTGATCGGCCCGGCCCGTCGCCGGCTCGGCTCAGCCCACGACGACCTGCGCCGGGGCCGCCCGCGCCGTGAGCGGGGGCCGGGTGCTCGCCGGCGCCGGGCGCGGCCGCCGCACCGCGGGCGGGCGCGACCGCCGCCGCTCGGCCCGCTCGCGCTCCTTGCGGTCCTCCTCCAGCCACGTGAGGGCGGTCCGGCAGGTGTACGCCCACCACCCGATGTACGGCCCGTAGCGCTCCCGCAGCTCCTGCGGCGAGGGCACGGCGTCGCCGTAGACCGCGCGGGCCGTGTGCGCGTACTGCTCCATCTCCAGCGGCACCGCATCCGGCCGCCCGAGCGCCCGCAGCAGCAGCGCATGCGCCGTGTAGCCGCCGATGCCGCGCACCGCCAGCAGCGCGTCGCGGGCCCGCTCGTAGGGGCCGGTGCGCAGCAGCTCCTCGTCGATCGCGGCGACCCCGCCCAGCACCTGCACCAGCCGCTCGGCCTTGTGCGGCGCCCCGGCGTAGGGCAGCGCCGCCGCCGGGGTGAGCCGCGCGAGCCGGGCGAGGTCGGGCAGCGCGGTGAACTCCTCGCCGGCCGCCCGCACCATCGTGCCCAGGTGGAGGGTGAGGCGGCGCTTGCGCAGGGTCGCATACCACTGGGTGGAGTTCTGCAGCAGTGTGAAGTACACCACTCCCTCGGCGAGGCTCGAGAACCGCACCTGGTGCAGGCCCCGGGCGACCTCGAGCAGGGGCCGGACGGGCTCGTCGGCCCCGGCGCGGCGCAGGAACTCCGCGCGGTCGTCGTCCAGCCCCAGCCAGTCGCCGACCCGGCCCCGCACGGCGTCGAGGGCGGGCCCGTCGAGCGGCCCGGCGCTGAACACGGTCAGGGCGGTGCCCGGCGCGCCGTCGTCGCGCTCGGCGATCTCGACCACGACCGCCGCGTCCGGGTCGGCCGGGTGCGGGAAGGCGCGGCGCACCGTGCCGCCGGGGTCGAGCGAGATGTCGCGCCGCCCGGGCCGGAAGCCGGCGAGCGCGCGCAGGGAGCAGCCGAGGTCGTAGGGGGCGGTGGCGGACAGGATCGTGCGGGTGATGATGCCGAGTTCGGTCATGGAGGCATCTTCGAACACAGGTACGACAGTTCCGGGCCGCCGCCTGCCGATCGCTACTGTGCGCGAGCGGCGAGCAGCAGGCCGTCACCGAGCGGGAGGAGGGCGGGGATCCACGCCTCGCTCTCGCGCAGCGACTTGACCGCCTCCCGCAGCAGCACCGTCTCCGCGTCCCGCACCGTGGGATCGCTGACCCGGCCGCCGGCCAGGGCGTCGGCCAGGGCCAGGGTGCCGCCCGGGCGCAGGAGCCGCTCGGCCGCGGCGATCACCGGCCCGTACTCGCTGGGGTCGTGGTCGACGAAGACCAGGTCGTAGGCCCGGTCGGCCAGCCGCGGCAGCACGTCGAGCGCGCGGCCGGTGATGATCCGGGCCCGGGACGGCGGGTTGCCCGCGGCCGAGAAGACCCGCCGGGCGACGCGCTGGTGCTCGGCCTCGAAGTCGATCGTGGTGAGCACCCCGTCGCGGCGCATCCCGCGCAGCAGCCAGCCGCCGCTCACCCCGGTGCCGGTGCCGACCTCCACGACCGCCCTGGCGTTGCTCACGGCCGCGATCACCCGCAGCGCCGCCCCGCAGCCCCGGCTCACCGCGCTGATGCCGAGCTCGAACGCCTGCTCGCGAGCGGCCGCGAGCACCGGGTCCTCGGCGACGAAGCCGTCGATGAAGTCAGCGGTCCGGGCGGAGGTGGTAATGGGGCACCCCTTAAGAGAAGTCGATTGACCGCAAGCCTAGGAGACCTCGCCCGCGCATGCTTGCGGCCGGGGCGTGTAATGCTGGATGCGAAACGGACGGAGGAGCCGATCGTGACAGACGGTTCGGCCTGGCGTCAGCCGGGCCCCGGCGCACCGGCCAGCCCCACCGGCTGGGGGCCGCGCCCAGCGTGGGCCGCGCCCAACGCGCCCCAGGCCGCGGGGCCGCAGCCCGCGCCCAACACCTGGTGGTCCGACGCCCTGTCCGACCCGTGGCGCGACCCGGACGCCCCGGTCGTGGTGGTCAAGCCGCCCGCCGACGAGGCGCCCGCGCTCGAGAAGCCGCCACCGCCGTCGGCCGGCCCGCGGGTCGGCATCGGCCTGGTCCTCGTCGTGTCGATCGTGACCGCGCTGCTCGCCGGCGCGCTCGGCGGCACCCTCGGCTACGTCTTCGCGGTCGGCGGGGGTGGCAGCACCCTCGGCGGCGGCCAGCTCGGCAACGCCCCGCTGAACAACCGCGCCCCGGAGTCGATCGCCGGGCTGGTCAAGAGGGTGCTCCCGAGCGTCGTCACGATCAGCGTCCGGGTCGGCAACGGCACGTCCCTGGGCTCGGGCTTCGTCGTCAGCGGCGACGGCCACGTGATCACCAACAACCACGTCGTCGAGGGCAGCGCCGGCACCGCGACCGTCCGTTTCAGCGACTCGACCGTGGCCGGGGCGAAAGTTGTGGGCACCGACCCGGAGTCCGACATCGCCGTGCTCAAGATCGACACCAACGGCCTGCCCGAGGGCAAGCTGGCCCCGGTCGAGTTCGGCAACTCCGACTCGGTGCAGGTCGGCGACCCGGTCGTCGCGGTCGGCGCGCCGCTGGGGCTGACCAGCACGGTGACGTACGGCGTGGTCAGCTACCTCGACCGTCCCATCCGCACCAGCGAGGGCGGCACGGCGCGGTACTACGCGGCGATCCAGACCGACGCCGCCGTGAACCAGGGCAACTCGGGCGGCCCGCTGTTCGACGCGGCCGGGCGCGTGATCGGCATCAACTCCGTCATCGGCACCCTCTCCGAGGACCAGGCCAGCGCCGGCAACGTCGGGCTGGCCTTCGCCATCCCGATCAACCACGCCCGGCGCATCGCCACCGACATCATCAACACCGGCAAGGCGCGCCGCACGGTGATGGGCGTCCAGGTCGACACCTCCTACACGAACCCGGCCGGCGGGGCGCGCCTGTCCACGGTCGAGCCCACCGGGCCGGCCGGCTCCGGCGGGCTCAAGGCCGGCGACGTGGTCCTGGCCGTCAACGGCAAGCCGATCGACGAGTCGTGGGACCTCACCGCGCTGATCCGCAAGTACGCGCCGGGCGACACGGTGGAGATCCAGTACCTGCGGGGCACGGCCCGGGCCAAGGCCTCGGTCACGCTGGTCGCCGACGCGAAGTGATCTGACCGGCGGCCCTCCCGGAACCGGCCCGGGAGTGCGTAGTCTGGCAGGCGAGAGCAAGGGGAGGGCCGGCACATGGGCTTCGACATCGGCGGCTGGGAAGTTCTGGTCATCATCCTGGTCGGGGTGTTCATCTTCGGGCCGGACCGCCTGCCGAAGGCGATCAGCGACGGCGTGAAGATGCTGCGCCAGGTGCGCCAGATGGCGCGCAACGCCACCGGCGACCTGAGCAAGGAGCTCGGCACCGACATCCAGCTCGAGGACCTGCACCCGAAGACGTTCCTGCGCAAGCACCTCCTCAGCGAGGAGGACGAGGCCGCGCTGCGCAAGCCGCTGCAGGGCATCTACGACGACGTGCGCGGGGTCGCCGACCAGGTCAAGCGCGACGCCCAGGACGCCGCGGCGGCCGCCAAGAACGTGGGCAAGGACGCGGTCGCCCCGGTGGCGGCGCCCACCCCGCAGCCGGCGGTGCGCGCCTCCTGGGACGACGTGACCTGAGCTAACGTCCGGCGGGCTTGAGCCCCAGCGGCTTGCCCACCAGGCTCTCCCGGCGCAGCGCCAGCTTGTCGGCCACGGCCGCCAGGGCCTGCGCCGCCGGCGCGTCCGGGGTCGCCAGCACGAGGGGCAGGCCCACGTCGCCGGCCTCGCGCAGGCGCGTGTCGAGGGGGATCTGACCCAGCAGCGGCACCTTGGCCCCGACCGCCTGCGACAGCGAGTCGGCGACCTGCTGCCCGCCGCCGGCCCCGAAGACCTCCATGCGCTGCCCGTCCGGCAGCTCCAGCCAGGACATGTTCTCCACGACGCCGATGATGCGCTGGTGCGTCTGCAGCGCGATCGACCCGGCCCGCTCGGCGACCTCGGCCGCGGCGGCCTGCGGGGTCGTCACGACCAGGATCTCGGCCGAGGGCAGCAGCTGGGCGAGCGAGATCGCCACGTCGCCGGTGCCCGGGGGCAGGTCCAGGAGCAGGACGTCCAGCTCGCCCCAGTACACGTCGGCGAGGAACTGCTGCAGCGCGCGGTGCAGCATCGGGCCGCGCCAGACGACCGCGGCGTTGCCCGGGGTGAACATGCCGATCGAGATGACCTTCACGCCGTGCGCCGACGGCGGCATGATCATGGACTCGACCTGGGTCGGCCGGCCGTCGGCGCCGAGCATGCGCGGCACCGAGTGGCCGTAGATGTCGGCGTCGACCACGCCCACGGACAGGCCCCGGGCGGCCAGCGCGGCCGCGAGGTTGACCGTCACGCTGGACTTGCCGACGCCGCCCTTGCCGCTGGCGACCGCGTAGACGCGGGTCCGCGAGCCGGGCTGGGCGAACGGGATCACCGGCTCCTGCACGTCGCCGCGCAGGCTTGTCTGCAGGTCCTTGCGCTGCTCGGGCGTCATCACGCCGAACTCGATCTCGACCGCGGTGACGCCGCCGACGGCGCCGACCGCGCGCGTGATGTCGGAACGCAACTTGTCTTTCAGCGGGCAGCCGGCCACCGTGAGCAGGATGCCGATGGCGGCGACGCCGTCCGAGCGGAGCGTGACGTCGCGGACCATGCCCAGCTCGGTGATGGGCCGGCGGATTTCGGGGTCGTCGACGGTCGCGAGCGCGGCGGTGATCGCGTCTTCGACGGTGGTGGCCGGGGCTGACATGGGTGCCATGGTACGTCGGACCGCCGACCCGATCCGCCGCGTCGAGCCGGTACGAGGAACGCGTCACACGCCCGATCGGCGAACAATGTCACCTTCTCGGGCCACAAGGGGCTTGTCCGCGTACCGAATCCGGTGGGACCATCGTTTACACGCCGCGCGCCTCGCCCCTTGAGGCGCGCGGCGTAATGCTCACCGGGGGCGGCGCCGCGGTGGCTCGTCGGAGTCCACGACGTCGTCCGGCTCGTCGGACACCAGGGGATCGGCCAGCGAGCCGAGAGCCTTGCGCACCTTCTTGCGCTCCGCCTTCGCCCGCCGGTCGGCCGCCTCGTCCAGCTCCTCGGCCACCCGCGCCAGCTCCGAGCGCAGGAAGTCGCGGGTCGCCACCTCGCCGAGGGCGATGCGCAGCGCCGCGAGCTCCCGGGCCAAATACTCCGTGTCCGCCTTCTGCGCGGCCGCGCGCCGCCGGTCCTCGTCCGCCGCGACCCGGTCCCGGTCCGTCTGCCGGTTCTGCGCGAGCAGGATCAGCGGGGCGGCGTAGGAGGCCTGCAGCGACAGGATGAGCGTCAGGAACGTGAAGGTGTACGGGTCGAACTGCCAGCTCTTCGGGGTGAGCGTGTTCCACGCGATCCAGCCCAGGATCACGATCGTCATGTAGACGAGGAACTTCGCCGTGCCCATGAACCGGGCGATGCCCTCCGACCACTGCCCGAACGCCTCCGGGTCGAAGCGGGGCAGGCTCATGCGCGTGTCGCGCGGCTGGTCCAGCCGCTTGCGCTCAGCCACGAGGGCCGCCGTTGAGGGAGATGGGCTCGGCGTGGTCCCGGTCGCGCCAGTCCTCGGGCAGCAGGTGGTCGAGGACGTCGTCGACGGTGACGGCGCCGACCAGCTTGTCGTTGACGTCGACCACGGGCATCACCACCAGGTTGTAGGTCGCCATCCGCCGGGTGATCTCGGCCAGCGTCAGCTGCGGGGACAGCGGTTCGATGTCGTTGTCGACGACGCCGCCGAGCAGGGCCGAGGGAGGCTCGCGCAGGAGGCGCTGGAAGTGCACGACGCCGAGGTACCGGCCGGTCGGCGTGGCCATCGGCGGGCGCGTCACGAACACGCCGGCCGCGACCGCCGGCGACAGCTGCGGCTCGCGGATGCGGGCCAGCGCCTCGGCGACGGTGTTGTCCGGGGCCATCACGATCGGCTCCGAGGTCATGACCGCGCCGGCGGTGCCGGGCTCGTACTCCAGCAGGGCCCGCACCGGCGAGGCCTCGTCCGGCTCCATGAGGTCCAGCAGCACCTCCTGCTCCGGCTTGGGCATCTCGGCGAGCAGGTCGGCGGCGTCGTCGGGGTCCATCTCCTCCAGCACGTCCGCGGCGCGCTGCGGCTCCAGCGCCGTGATGATCTCCAGCTGGTCGTGCTCGGGCAGTTCCTCGAGCACGTCGGCGAGGCGCTCGTCGTCCAGCGCGGCGGCGACCTCGACGCGCCGGGCCTCGGAGAGGTCCTGCAGCACGTTGGCGAGGTCCGCGGCGCGCATGTTGTCCAGCACCGCGAGGAGCCCGGCGGTGCCCTGGGTCTGCGGCTCCCCGGCCAGGCCGGTCACCTCGGTCCACTCCAGCTGGTTGAGGTGGCCGCGGCGGGTGAGCCGGCCGGTGAACTCGCGCACCGCCACCCGCGACAGCGACCACTCGCCGGTGCGGTCGGCGTCCATGGCCACGTCGACCACGGCCCCGGCGCGCCCGGTCGCGACAACTGTCACGTGCCGGTCCATGAAGTCCTCCAGCAGCAGCAGCTCGCCCGGGCGCTTCTCGAAGCGGCGCAGGTTGAGCGTGCCGGTGTTGAGCACCACGGCGTCGGGCTCGATGGCGGTGATCCGGCCGATCGGCAGGAAGATGCGTCGCCGCATCGGCATCTCGGCGACCAGCCCGACCACGCGGGGCGGCTGGTTGCCCGTCCGTGGCCGCGCGACGGCGTCACGCACCCGCCCGACCTGGTCGCCGTTCGGATCGAACACGCTCAGACCAGCGAGGCGCGCTATGTAGACCCGCGGCGCAGTGCTCACGAGGCTCAAGCCTACTGAAGGAGGCCACGAAGCAGGCGGTGGACCGAACCTCAGCGCCCGGCGACCCCTAGGCTGCCCTCATGAGCATGGTGCGGTACTCGATCGTCGACGTCTTCACCGACCGGCCCTTCACCGGCAACCCGCTGGCGATCGTCTTCGACGCCCAGGACCTGGCCACCGAGCAGATGCAGGCGATCGCGCGGGAGTTCAACCTCTCCGAGACGATCTTCGTGCTGCCTCCGAGCGAGGGCACGGGCGCGACGTACCGTGCGCGGATCTTCACGCCGGGCACCGAGCTGCCCTTCGCCGGGCACCCGACGGTGGGCTGCGCGGTAACCCTGGTCCGCAACGGGGTGATCAAGGGCCCCGACGTGATCCAGGAGTGCGGGGCCGGGCTCCTGCCGATCCAGGTCGACGAGGTGCACGGCGCCGCGACCGTCACCGGCGGCAAGCCGACCGTCGGCCCGGCCCTCGACCCGCTGCCGCTGCTCGACTCGATCGGGCTGACCGAGGCCGACTACCTCGGCCCGGCGCCCCGCAAGGCCGGGTGCGGGCTCGAGTTCACGTTCCTGTCGGTCACCGACGAGGCCGTGGGCCGGCTGCGGCTGCAGCGGCCCGTGGACAACCTCAGCGTCGTGCACTGGGACGCCGAGCGGCACCTCGCGCACGTGCGGGTGCTCGTGCCGGAGGTGGGCGTCGCCGAGGACCCGGCGACCGGCTCGGCCGCCATGGGGCTCGGCGTGTGGCTGGTGACGAGCGGCCTGGTGGCGGGGGAGGGGCTGACGCAGTACGAGATCGCCCAGGGTCTGGAGATGCACCGCCCGTCGGCCCTGCACTGCACGGTGACGGCCCAGACCGGTGCGGCCGTCTCCGCCACGGTCTCGGGTCACGTGGTGCCGATCGCCTCCGGCGAGATGATCGTGCCGCCGTTCGTGGGCTGACGCCGCCGGGCCCCCAGCACCACCACCGCGACCCCGGCGAGCAGCACGGCGATGCCCGGCAGCGTGCGGGCCGCCGGCAGCTGGCCGAGCAGTATCCAGGCGATCACCAGGGCGCCCGGCACCTCCAGCAGGAGCAGCACCGCGACCGTCGTGGCGCTGACCCGGTGCAGGGCGTAGTTGATCAGCGTGTGGCCGAGCAGCTGGGGCCCGATCGTCATGGCGACGATGGCGATCCAGGTTTCCCAGGTGTACCCCCAGAGCCGCGCCGAGCTCGCCAGGCTCGCGACGAGCAGCAGCGCCGCGCAGATGCCGTAACACACGGAGGCGTACGTCGTCGTGGCGAGGCTGGCCCGGGCGCGCTCGCCGAGCAGCGTGTACCCGGCGGCCGCGATGCCGCCGGCGAGCGCCAGGGCGTCGCCGAGCAGCGCCCGGCCCGACAGGTCCGGGTCGGCCCCGGTGGCCAGCGCGACCCCGGCGACCGCGACCCCGATCCCGGCCCACGTGCTGCCCGGCACGCGCACGCCCCGGGCGGCCGCGATCAGCGCGGTCCACACCGGGGTCGTGGAGACCAGCGCGACCGACATGGCCACGCTGGTCAGCTTGGCGCTGGGCACCCAGGTGGCGAAATGCACGGCCAGGCACACCCCGGACAGCACCGTCACGCCGAGTTCGCGCGGCCGCGTGCGCTGCCGTACGAGCGCCACCGGGGCGAGCGCCGCGGTGCCGAGGGCGTTGCGCCAGAACGCGATGGCGAGCGCCGGGGCGGCCGCGAATGCGATCATGGGCGCCGAGGCCGACACCGCCAGAATCGCGACGACGAGAGCGGCGACGGTGGGGAGACCGACCTTGCGCATGGTGCGAATTGTCGTTGATCCGACATAGGAGGCCACGGCGACCAGGTAGGCCGTTCGGAGGATATGAGGGGGGCCGAACGGTGATTGAGGCCGTCTGTTTTGACTATTTCAACACGTGTACGCGCGCAGTTCGCCGGGGTGGGGGGCACCGCCGCACCGCCGAGATGCTCGGCGTCGACCCGGGCGAGTGGCTCGCGCTGCTGGACCGGACCTACGACGAGCGGGCCCGGGGCGGGTACCCGACCCACCTGGCCGGCCTGCGCCGCCTGTGCACGGAGCTCGGCGTGGAGCCGACCACCGCCCAGTTACGCGAGGCCGCCGAGCTGCGGCTGGCCACCGTGCAGGCCGACGCTCCGCTGCGGCCGGAGACCATCGACGTCCTGCGCACCCTGCGCTCGGCCGGGGTGCGCATCGCGATCGTGAGCGACTGCTGGTTCGAGCTGCCGCTGGTGCTGCCGCGCACGCCCCTGGCCGGCGTGATCGACGCCGCCGTGTACTCCTGCCAGGTCGGGCACACCAAGCCCCACCCCGCGATGTACGCCACCGCCTGCGCCCAGCTCGACGTGGACCCGGCGCGCTGCCTGTACGTCGGCGACGGCGGCAGCCGCGAGCTGACGGGCGCCGCGCGCTTCGGCCTGACCGCGGTCCAGCTGCGCGCGCCCGACCTCGGCGCCCACCTGACCTTCCACGCCGAGCCGGACTGGCCCGGGGCCTGGGTGACGACCCTGTCGGCGATTCCCGACCTGGTCGATGCGCCGGTGTTCGTGGCCTGAGCGCCTATCCTGAGGAGGTGACCGTGACGGCGACACTGTCGCTGACGGATGGCCTCTACCTCGCCCGCCTGGCGGCGGGCGCGGTGCATGCACGGCTCACGGGCGCGCCGCTGGAGGCGTCGGTCCCGCCCGGGAGCCCGCTGCAGGCGCACGGCGCGTCCTTCGTCACGCTGGAGCGGTCGGGCGCGCTGCGCGGGTGCGTGGGGACCCTGGAGCCGGTCCAGCCCCTGCACCGCGACGTGGTGCGCAACGCCGTCCAGGCCATGCGCGACCCACGGCTCCCGCCGGTGACGAGCGCCGACTGGCCGGCCCTGGACGTGAAGGTGTCGGTTCTGACGCGCCCGGAGCCGCTGCCGGCGGAGTCGCGGGCGGCCCTGGTCGCGGCGCTCCACCCCGGCGTCGACGGCCTGATCCTCCACGACCACGACCACGCCCACCGGTCGACGTTCCTGCCGACCGTGTGGGCGAAGCTGCCCGACCCGGAGGAGTTTGTGGCCGCGCTGCTGCGCAAGGGCGGCTGGCCGGCGGAGGGCTGGCCGGCGGACATCGAGGCCTTCCACTACGCCTCGACGGAGTTCCGCGACTCCGCCCCGCGCCTGCCGATCGCGGCCTGACCCCGGCGCGCCGTGGTTGGATGTCAACCATGGATGCGCTGGTCGAAGAGGCGGCGAAGAAGGCCGCGGTCGCCTGGATCGCCGTCGGCGGCCGCCCCCCGACCCTGGCCTGGTGCGCCTGGCTCGACGGCTCCTTGCTGGTCGTGACCGGCGAGGGCGAGCAGGCGATCCCCGGCCTGGCCGAGGCCGCGTCCGCCGAGGTGAGCCTGCGCGGCGACCACGGCGGCCGGATCGTGACCTTCCCCGCCGACGTCACGAACCTCAGCCCGTCCGACGACGCCTGGGCCGAGCTGGTACCTCAGCTCGCCGGCAAGCGCCTCAACGGCCGCGGCGGCGCCGAGGACCTCGCCCGGGCCTGGTCCGAGCGGTGCGTGGTCAGCCGCCTCACGCCGGCCGGCGCCTCCGCGGACCTGCCGGACGACGCCCAGGCCGCCCCGCCCCGGCCGACGCCGGCCACGCGCATCCCGCGCCACCCGTTCCGCCTCCACAAGGTCCGGGGCGCGACCCGGAAGCGCTGACCCGACCGGCGGTCAGCCCAGGCCCACGGCGCGCAGGCTCTCGTCCCACAGCTGCGCGGCCAGGGCCGGGCTGTCCGTGGCCCGGGTCGGGCGCGCGAGCTTGCGGTCCATGTAGTAGCCGCCCGACGTCAGCTGCGACGTCGGGGTCGCGGCCAGCCAGACCAGCGTGTCCGCGCCGCGCTCCGGGGTGCGTGCGAACGGGGCGATCCGCGCGGCCAGGTTCACGCCGATCGACGAGCCGAAGCGGCTGCGCACGAAGCCCGGGTGGTACGACGCCGACATGATGTCCGGCCAGCGGCGGGACGCCTCGGCGGCGAAGAGGATGTTCGCCTGCTTCGCGGAGCCGTACTGCCGCCACAGGCCCCGATTCCGGGCGCCGCGCAGGTCCGCCGGGTCCAGCGCGCCAATCGCGTGCGCGCCCGAGGCGGTGTTGATGATGCGGCCGCCGCGCAGCTGTTCGCGGAGCAGACTGCTCAGCAGGAAGGCCGCCAGGTGGTTGGTCTGGAGGGTCGCCTCGAAGCCGTCGGGGGTGATGCGGTGGCCGCGCACGACGCCGCCCGCGTTGTTGGCCAGCACGTCGATGCGCTGGTAGCGCTGGCGCAGGTGGTCGACCAGCACGTGGACGTCGTCGAGCTTGGCGAAGTCGCTGCGGTACGCCGGGACGGTGCGCCCGGCCGCCGCCGAGACGGTCGCGGCCGCGGCCTCCAGGCGGGCGGGGTTCCGGCCGACGAGCACCGTGCTGGCGCCGCGGCGGGCCATGTCGACGGCGGCGGCCAGGCCGATGCCGGAGCTGGCCCCGGTGATGACCACCGTGCGACCGGTGAGATCTCCCACAGGGGCATTCTGTGTACTCACGCGTCGAGGTTACCGTTTGGTAGCCGCCTGAACCCTCGCTAAGTTGCGCGGGAAGGCCCTCCCGAATCCCGGCAAAGCCGCCGAAACCCCAAAGGAGCCCGCCGATGGCCGCCCTCGGACGACCGCGCCGCTCGTGTCTCGCCGTGCCCGGCTCGAGCGTGAAGATGCTCGGCAAGGCCCAGGGGCTCCCGGCCGACCAGGTGTTCCTCGACCTCGAGGACGCCGTCGCGCCGCTGGCCAAGCCCGAGGCGCGCAAGAACATCGTGGCCGCCCTCAACGACGGCGACTGGGCCGGCAAGACGCGCGTCGTGCGCGTCAACGACCTGACCACGCCGTGGACGTACCGCGACGTCATCGAGGTCGTCGAGGGCGCCGGCGCGAACCTCGACTGCATCATGCTGCCCAAGGTGCAGAGCGCGGCCCAGATCCAGTGGCTCGACCTGACGCTGACCCAGATCGAGAAGACCATCGGGCTGGAGCCGGGGGGCATCGGCATCGAGGCGCAGATCGAGAACGCCGCCGGGCTGGTGAACGTCGACGCCGTCGCCGCGGCCAGCCCGCGCGTGGAGACCATCATCTTCGGGCCGGCCGACTTCATGGCCTCGATCAACATGAGGTCGCTGGTCGTCGGCGGGCTCATCCCGGGCTACCCCGGTGACCCGTACCACTACATCCTGATGCGCATCCTGATGGCCGCCCGCATGCACGACCTGCAGGCCATCGACGGACCGTTCCTGCAGATCCGCGACGTCGAGGCGTTCCGCGAGGTCGCCGTGCGCAGCGCGGCGCTCGGCTTCGACGGCAAGTGGGTGCTGCACCCGGGCCAGCTCGACGCGGCCAACGAGGTGTACTCACCCGCCCAGGACGACTTCGACCACGCCGAGCTCATCCTCGACGCGTACGACTACTACACCTCCGAGGAGGGCGGCCGCCTCGGCGCCGTCATGCTCGGCGACGAGATGATCGACGAGGCCTCCCGTAAGATGGCCCTGGTCATCGCGGCCAAGGGGCGTGCCGCAGGGATGAAACGGACCACCGCCTTCACCCCGCCGAACTGAGAAAACGCGCGTCGCATTGCCCGGTGGTGTATCCGACAGGCAGGATTTGCCCTATGGCACCCGACCTACGTTCCAGCGGCCCCGCCGGCAAGAGCGGCCGGCGCGATGCGAGCCGGCCCTCGTCCGCGCGGCGCACCCTGCGGGCCGTTCCGTCCAGCGGTCCCGATCTCGCCGACGAGCCCGTCGAGGAGGAGGCGCCGACCGCGATCGACCGGCTCGACGGTCGGGTCGCCCTGGTCACCGGCGCGGGCAGCCCGGACGGCATCGGTTACGCCACCGCCCGCCGCCTCAAGCAGATGGGCGCCGCGGTCGCGATCGTCTCCACGACCCGGCGCATCCACGACCGCGCCAGCGAGCTGGGCGTCATCGGCTTCGTCGCCGACCTGACCGTCGAGGCCGAGGTCGGCGCGCTCGCGGACGCCGTCCTCGACCAGCTCGGCGCGGTCGACATCCTGGTCAACAACGCCGGGCTGGCCAGCAAGGCGAGCCCGGAGGTGCTGCGCCCGGTCGCCCAGCTGACCTACGAGGAGTGGCGGGCCGAGATCGACCGCAACCTCACCACCGCGTTCCTGGTCAGCCGGGCCTTCGTCGGCGGCATGGCCGAGCACGGCTGGGGCCGCATCGTGAACCTGGCCGCGACCGCCGGGCCGGTCAACGCGCTGCCCGCCGAGGCCGGCTACGCCGCGGCCAAGGCCGGCGTCGTCGGCCTCACCCGGGCCCTGGCCATGGAGCTCGTCGCCGACGGCATCACCGTCAACGCGGTCGCCCCCGGCATCATCCACACCGGGGCATCCACGCTCGTCGAGCTCAAGCAGGGCTTCGGCACGCCGATGGGGCGGCCCGGCACGCCCGAGGAGGTCGCGGCCACGATCGCGTTCCTGTGCTCGCCCGGCGCGTCCTACATCACCGGCCAGATGCTGGTCATCGACGGTGGCAACAGCGTCCGGGAGGCGCAGTACCGGTGAGTCCGACGGTCAGCGAACCTCCAGGTTCGCTGGCTATCTTTGGCCGCATGGGGGCACGTTCGGCGGACTACGCGGTGCTGCTGGCGCCGCCGGTCGTCGTCGGGGCGGCCTGCGGTGCCGTGCTGCTCTCCGGTGAGCCCGAGGTGTTCCTGCCGCTGATGCTCGTCCTGCAGCCGCTGACCGTCCTGGGCATCGTGGTGGGGCTCGTCCAGCTCACCCGCAGCACCCGCGGGCCGTCGACGTTCCAGCTGACGGTGTACCGCGGGCGGCCGGCCTTCGCCGCGCTGCCCGCCTTCCGCCGCCAGTGCGTCTTCAACGGCCTGCTGAGCGCCGCGCTGCTGCTCATGGCGGTCAACGGCCTGCGGGTCACCGGCCGGATCGTGCCGACGATGGCCGCGGTGATCATGATCCTCAACGGCTGCACGCTGCTCCTGCTGCTCTTCCGCATGGTGCGCAGCGGCCCGCTGCTGCTGACCGAGCTCGGCATCGCGGTCGACGGGGGCCGCTCGTTCGTGCCGTGGGCCGCGCTCGGGCCGGGGCCGGAGCACGCACTGTGGACAGTCGCGCACCCGGAGCTGATCGAGGGCCGGCGGATCAGGCGCTTCCAGCCGGGCCAGGACGTCCCGCTCGACGTCTCGCTGTGGTTCCTGTTCCGGGCCATCCACGCCTACATGGAGCAGCCGCACCAGCGCGCGGCGATCGGCACCCCGCAGGAGCTCGAGCGCCTGCGCGGCACCCTCACCCGCCAGACCACCTGACCGCCCGCCGGGCGAGCTAGGTTGGGGGCATGCGCAGCGCTGAACAGATCCTGCGCGAGGCCCGCACGATCGCGGTCGTGGGCGCCTCCCGGGATCGATCGAAGACGGCCCATGCGGTACCCCTGCAGATCCAGCGCCACGGCTGGCGCATCGTGCCCGTCAACCCGTTCGCGGACGAGATCTTCGGGGAGCGCACCTACCGCCGGCTCGCCGACGTTCCGTTCCCGGTCGACCTGGTGAACGTGTTCCGCCCGTTGGCCGACGCGACCCAGGTGGTCCGCGACGCGCTCGCGATCGGCGCGCCCGCGATCTGGCTGCAGCAGGGCATCTACAGCCCCGAGGGCCGCGCCCTGGCCGCGGCCGCGGGCGTGGACTACCTCGAGGACACGTGCATCGCCGTGATCCGCGCGGTGCACGCGGTCAGCGCACCCCGTAGTCCCGCAGCAGACCCCGGCTGATGATGGTCTTCTGAATCTCCGAGGTGCCCTCGCCGATGAGCAGGAAGGGCGCCTCGCGCATGAGGCGTTCGATCTCGTACTCCTTGGAGTACCCGTAGCCGCCGTGGATCCGGAACGCCTCCTGCACGACCTCCGCGCAGTACTCGCTGGCCAGGAGCTTCGCCATGCCCGCCTCGACGTCGTTGCGCTGCCCGGCGTCCTTCAGCCGCGCCGCCCCGACCATGAGCGCGTGGGCCGCCTCGATCTTCGTGGCCATCTCGGCCAGCTTGAACGCGATCGCCTGGTGCTTGACCAGCGGCGCGCCGAACGTGTGGCGCTGCTGGGCGTAGGCGATCGCGAGCTCGAACGCCCGGATCGAGATGCCGCAGGCGCGCGCGGCCACGTTGACCCGCCCGACCTCGATGCCGTCCATCATCTGGTAGAAGCCGCGGCCGGCCCGATCGGCGCCGCCCAGGATCGCCGAGCCGGGCACCCGCACCCCGTCGAGCACCATCTCGGTGGTCTCGACGCCCTTGTACCCCATCTTCTCGATCTTCCCGGGAATGTTCAGCCCCGGCAGCGCCTCGTTGAGCCCGAACCCGGGCGTCTTCTCCAGCAGGAACGTCGTCATGTTCCCGTACACCGACTCGGCCCCGAGCTCGGTCTTGACGAGCGTGGCCACGACGGAGGAGTACGCCCCGTTGGTGAGCCACATCTTCTGCCCGTCGAGCACCCAGTCGTCACCGTCGGCGACGGCCTTGGAGCGGATCGCGGCGACGTCGGAGCCGGTGCCGGGCTCGGACATCGAGAACGCCCCGCGCACCTCGCCGGTCGCCATGCGCGGCAGCAGCCGCCGTTTCTGCTCCTCGGAGCCGTGCTGGGAGACCAGGTAGGCCACGATGAAGTGCGTGTTCACGATCCCCGACACGGACATCCACCCGCGCGAGAGCTCCTCCACCACCAGCGCGTAGGTGAGCAGCGACTCGCCGAGCCCGCCGTGCTCCTCGGCGATGGTGAGCCCGAACAGCCCCATCTCCTGCATCCCGGCCACGATGTCGGCCGGGTAGACGTCGTCGTGCTCGAGCCGCTGCGCGTGCGGGATGATCTCCTTGTCGACGAACGCCCGCACGGTCTCGAGCATCGACTGCTGCACATCGCTGAGCCCGGGCGTCCGAGCGAGACGAGCCATGCGAGACCTCCGTTGGTCGGCTCCTGCCCAAGAAGTTACCGGTGGGTATCCTGCTTCCCGCCGCCCGGAGCCTGTGAAATGGTTCTCAGGTGCGAGTCAACGGCCTGGCGGTAGCCGCCCTGATCTGTGCGGTCCTGGTGCCCCCGTTCGGCATCCTGATGGGCCACATCGCGTGGACCCAGTGCCGCCGCGAGCAGCGCCCGGGCGCGGGCCTGGCCCTGGCCGCGATGATCACCGGCTACGTGGTGCTGCTGATCGTCTGCGGCCTGCCGGTCATCTACTTCGCCTGACCGCCTACTTTCGCCGGGCCGTCGTCGATCCGCCGCATGAGATCTTCCAGCGGCCCCCGCCGCCCATGGATGTGCTCCAGCCAGAGCGTAACCCCGGCCTGTTCGTATTCGGCGAGCATCGGATCGTCCGGCCCGCGCGAGGTCCCGGTGAGCGCGACCTCGAACGCCGACTCCCGATGCCCGCGGATGTAGGCGATGTCGGCCGCGACGGACTCTGGCCGGACCGCCATCCGCCCGCTCTCCTCGTCACCGGCGGCGATCCACCCGTCCCACCGGGCGGCCCGCCGCAGCGCCGCCCGGCTGGCGCCCCCGACCAGGATCGGCGGCCGGGGTCGCTGCACCGGCAGCGGCGCCAGCGTGACCCCGCCGACGCTCGCCCCGCCGAGCAGCCCGCCCACGATCTCGAGCCCGGCGTCGAGCAGCCGGGCCCGGGACTTGAGCTCGGCGCTCTCCCCGAAGGCGGTGAACTCGGCGTCGACACCGCCGAGGCCGACCCCGAGCACGACCCGGCCCCGGCTCAGCCGGTCGAGCGTGGCCACGGCACTGGCCACGACCGCGGGCCGCCGCCGGGGCAGCGGCGTGACGGCGGTCCCGAGCCGCAGGGCGGAGGTCGCCTGGGCGACGGCGGCCAGCGTCACGCACGGGTCGGCGGAGGGGACGCCCCAGGCGAAGGCGAGATGATCCCAGACGAAGAGCGACTCCCAGCCGGCCTTCTCGGCGGCCCGGCCGATGTCGACGACCAGGCACGGCTCGGCGAGGTCGCCGAGGGTGCAGACGCAGATCCCGTGGCGCATGCGCATCAGACCTCGACCGCGGTCCAGGGGTCCTTGGGCGGCGCGGTGGACCCTTCCGGGCAGGACTTCCGGTAGTCGCACCAGGAGCAGTGCGGACCGACCAGCGGCCGGAACTCCGTGTCGGCCACGATGTCGGCCGCGGTCGCCTCGGCCCGGCGCAGATGCCGCTCCAGCGACGCGTCCGTGTGCTCGAACGCCGCGACGGTGCCCGTGGGCAGATGGTGCAGCTCCACCCGCCGGCACGCCTTGCGGAACACCCTCGACGTCGCGATCGCGTAGAGCGCCAGGGCCCGCGACCCCCGGGCGTCGTCGGGCGAGAGCCCGCTCCGCCCGGTCTTGTAGTCCACGATCACGAGCTCGTCGCCGCGCTGGTCGATGCGGTCGACCCGGCCCGACAGCGCCAGCGTCTCCGTGCGCGCCGCGACCGTGCGCTCCACCCCCACGGGGTCCTCGGCCGGGTCGAGGGACTCCACATAGGACTCGAGCCAGCCCAGCGCCCGCCGGTAGACCTCCCGCTCCTGCGCGTCGTCGCGGTAGCCCTCGCGCACCCACGTCGCCTTCAGCAGGCCCGGCAGCGCCTCCGGCGCGCGGCGGGCGGGCTCCAGCGCATACCAGTTCTTGAGCGCCGTGTGCACGGAGGCGCCGAGCGAGTTGTGCGCCCACGGCGGGCCCTTGGGCGGGGCCGGACGGTCGACGTAGGAGAACCGGTAGCGGCGCGGACAGTCCTCGTAGCTGCCGAGCTTGCTGGGCGTGCAGGTGAAGAGGCGCGGCGGTGATGCGAATAGTCCCAACTGCTCCACGCCCAGCATCCTGCCATCCGGGTACGACAAAATGACGAATCCCGATGTCAGTGCGGCGCGTGCAGGTACGTGGTCACGAACGCGCCGATGGCGTCGGCGAGCAGCTGCACGGCGATCGCGGCGACGAGCAGACCGGCGATGCGGGTGACGACCTCGATGCCGCTCGGCCGCAGGATGCGCACGAGCACGCCGGAGAAGCGCAGCACGAGGTACACCACCAGCATCACGGCGACGATGCCCACCGCGATCGCCGAGTAGCCCGCGAAGGTGTCGGCCCGCCGCACGAACAGCATGGTGGCGACGATCGCGCCCGGCCCGGCCAGCAGTGGCGTGCCCAGCGGCACCAGGGCCACGTTCGAGGTGACCTCGTGCCGGGGGTCGTCGGTCTTGCCGGTGAGCAGCTCCAGCGCGACGAGCAGCAGGAGCAGGCCGCCGGCGCCCTGCAGTGCGGGCAGGTCGATGTTCAGGTAGGCCAGGATCTGCCGGCCCACCAGCGCGAAGGCGACGATGACGCCCAGCGCGAGCAGCACCGCCTGCAGCGCCGCGCGGTGGCGGGCCCGGCGCTCCATCTGCCCGGTGAGGGCAAGGAAGATCGGCACGGCGCCCGGGGGGTCCAGGATCACCAGCAGTGTCACGAATACCTCGCCGAAGAGCTTCAAATCCACGACCGGATTGTCATAGCAGGCCCATATCGAGCGGATACCAGGGTCTTGACGCCATCGAACGCCGCCCCTACGTTGCCAGAGAACAGCAAACTTTCCTTACAGATGGAGGGTCTATGGGCAACCGCAGGCTCCTGGCGGGGGTCGCGGCCGCGCTGGCGGTGTCGTCGCTGGCCCTCGCGCCCGCGACGGCGGCCGGCGCGCACGGCGGCACGCATCAGGACGAGTTCAAGCGCGTCGGGTACTTCGTCCAGTGGGGCATCTACGGCCGCCAGTACTTCGTCAAGAACCTCGAGACCAGCGGGCAGGCCGCGCGCCTGACCCACATCAACTACGCCTTCGGCGGCGTCGACAAGACCGGCCAGTGCGTCTCCGTCGACCCGTGGGCCGACTACCAGCGCCCGGTCCCCGCCACCGAGAGCGTCGACGGCGTCGCCGACGAGGCGGGCCAGCCGCTGGCCGGCAACTTCAACCAGCTCCGCAAGCTCAAGGCCATGCACCCCGGCCTGAAGGTGCTCATGTCGCTGGGCGGCTGGACGCTGTCGGCGAACTTCTCCGACGCGGCGCTGACCGACGCGTCGCGCAAGACGCTGGTGAAGTCCTGCATCGACACGTTCATGTCGACCGGCGTGTTCGACGGCTTCGACCTCGACTGGGAGTGGCCGGGCTCCGACGGCAACCCGGGCAACGTGATCCGGCCCGAGGACAAGCAGAACTTCACCAAGCTCGTCGCGGAGTTCCGCAAGCAGCTGGGCAAGAAGGCGACGCTCACCGCGTTCCTGCCGGCCGCGCCCGCCAAGATCGACGCCGGCTTCGAGGCCAACCAGATCTTCAAGTACCTCGACTTCGGCTCCGTCCAGGGCTACGACTACCACGGCACCTGGGAGACCACCACCAACCAACAGTCCGCGCTGTTCGTGCCGCGCAACGCGCCCACGACGCCGGACTTCAGCGGGTCGACGTCGCTCAAGGCGTGGACCGACCGCGGCGCGCCCAAGAAGCAGCTCGTGCTCGGCGTGCCGTACTACGGCCAGGGCTGGACCGGCGTCACCAACGCCAATAACGGCCTGTTCCAGACGGCGACCGGACCGGCGCCGGGCACGTGGGCGGCCGGCAACGAGGACTACAAGGTTCTCGCGACGCTGCCGCAGCAGGGCTACAAGGTCTACCACGACCTGTTGTCCGGCCACGCGTGGCTGTTCAACGGCACGACGTTCTGGACCTTCGACGACCCGATCGTCGTGGCCCAGAAGGGTCTGTACGTCCGCATCGCCGGCTACGGCGGCGCGATGATCTGGTCGCTCGACGGTGACGACGCCAACGGCACGCTCACCAAGGCGATCTACACCACGCTGCGCTGATCACGGGGTGCTCGGCGGCATGAATCTCGCGATGCCGTCGAGCACCCTCGGCAGGCCGAAGGCGAACGCCCGGGCCGGGTCCCCGGCGCCGTACTCCTCCCCGGCCGCCTGCCCGATCCGGGCCGCGGTGGGGAACCGGGCCGGGTCGAGGACCTCGGCCAGCAGCGGGGCCCAGGCCTGCCACCATTCGGCGTCGCTGCGGCCGGTGCGCCGCTCGGCCTGCTCGGCCAGCACCGCGGCCCGGGCGGCGCCGGTGACGTAGTCGAGCACCAGGCTCAGCAGCTGGTCGGTGTCGACGTCGGCGAGGCCGGTGCCCTCGAAGGCGCGCAGTTCGAAGTCGTACTTCGCGATGCTGTTCGGCCCCAGCACGGGCCGGCTCGTGGCCACCTGGAGCAGCCAGGGGTGGCGGCGGTACAGCTCCCAGTTGGTGCGGGCCACCGCGGTGAGCCGCTCCCGCCAGCCGCCGGGCGCGTGGGCCTCCCGGACCGCCTCGGCGCCGACCGCGTCGACCATCACGTCCAGCAGCTCGGCCTTGCTCGGGACGTAGGTGTACAGCGACATGGCGGTCACCCCGAGGCGCTGCGCCACCCGGCGCATCGACACCGCCGCCAGCCCCTCGGCGTCGGCCAGCGCCACGGCGACGGCGACGATGCCCGGCACGGTGAACTTGGGCCGCGGGCCCCGCCGGGCCTCCGTCCCCGGTCCGCGACCCCACAGCAGTTCGATGCTGCGGCGGGGGTCGCCGGAGCCGCTGTACTCGGTCGTCACCCCACCACGTCGCTTCCGTGCCCGGCCGCGACGATGCGCTCCAGCGCCTCGGGGGCGGTGGTACGGGCGCCGAGCCGGACCGTCTTGTTGGTGCCGTGGTAGTCGCTGCTGCCGGTGGTGACCAGGTCCAGCCGCCCGGCCACCGCGTGCATCTCCGCCTGCTCCTGAGGGCTGTGGTCGGTGTGGTCGGCCTCCAGGCCGAAGAGCCCGGCCGCGGCCAGCTCGACGATGAGCGAGTCGGGCACGATCGGGCCGCGGACGCTGGCCCGCGGGTGCGCGAACACCGGCACACCACCCGCGCCGAGGATGAGCCGCAGCCCCTCGAAGACGTCGATGTCCTCCTTCGGGATGCGGTACCGCGCGCCAAGCCATTCGGGCGCGAACGCCTCGGTGACGGTGCCGACGAGGCCGCGCCGCATGAGGGCCTGGGCCAGGTGCGGGCGGCCGACGGTGCCGCCGCCCGCGTACTCGAGCACCTCGCCCCAGGTGATGTCGATGCCGTCGGCGCTGAGCAGGCCGACCATGCGCTCGGCGCGGGTCTCGCGGGCCGTCCGCACCCGGGCGAGCGCGGCGACCAGGTCCGGCTCGGCCGGGTCGAACAGGTAGGCCAGCATGTGCAGGCCGATGGGGCGGGCCCCGCCGTGCCAGCGCAGCGAGAGCTCCGCCCCGGGCACGATGGTCAGCCCGGACGGGCGGGCCGCGAAGGCCTCGGCCCAGCCGCGGGTGGTGTCGTGGTCGGTGACGGCCAGGACGTCGAGCCCGGCCGCGGCCGCCTCCCCGACGAGCTCGGCCGGGGTGGAGGTGCCGTCGCTGGCGGTGGAGTGGGCATGAAGATCGATCCGCACGCCCCCAGTCTAGGGAGCCGCTACTTCTCCACGAGCGGTTCGATGAGCACGGCGTCCTGACTCTCCTGGTCCAGCGGCTCGACGTCGTCGGCCTTGCCGGTGGGGTCGAGCTTCAGGAACTTCTTGCCGTTGTCGACCACGAACGTCTTGGCGTTGAGCCAGACGGTCTTGGCGGTGACGGCGAGGTTCCACAGCTTGACCTTGCCGCCGGTGAACACCGTGGTGAGGTCCAGGATGGCGACCTGCTTGGCCCCCACGACCGGGTAGGCCAGCCAGTGCCCGTCGGGGGAGATCCGCGCGCCGTCGTCGGCCGCGACCGGCAGCCCGCAGAACTTCTTGACGATCTTGAACGGCTGGTCGAACTGGAGCAGGGCCAGGCACATCGAGGTGTCCGGCGCGACCGCCTTGAGCTCGGCGTAGACGCCGCCGTTGTCCTGGGTCCCGCCGAACACGCGCAGCACGGTGCTGTCCCAGGTGGGGCTGTACCCGCGCTCGGTGTGCCAGACGTCGAAGCCCTTGTCGTCGTTGCTGATCACGAGGTTGGTGCCGACGAAGGCGATCGGCTGGGTGTTCACCGGCACGTCGACCGAGTTGCCCTGGGTGATCTTCTTGGTCTTCTCGTCGCTGCGGGTGCCGACGTTCATCTTGCCCTTCGACGCCCAGGCCACGGTGCTGCCGTCCTTGGCCACCGTGATGTTGGTGGCGTCGTCGACGAGCACCTGCTGCTGATCGTCGTCGTCCTGCAGGACGAGCTGCTTGTCGCCGTCGGGCTGGGTGTTGACCACCAGGTAGCCGTCCTTGGCCTGGTAGGCCGCGGTGACGGTGCTCTTGGCCGGCAGCTGGAGGCGGACCCGGGTGGCCGCCTCGGCGCTGGAGCCGATGCCGGTGACCTCGCGCATGTCCGACGAGGACGTCGGGGCGGTGGGCGAGTCGGTCGTCGACGGGCGCTGCGCGGGGCTCTCCTGGGCGGCCGGGCCGGGCGGCTGCGGCGCGCCGGCGGGCCCGCCGCCGGTCAGCGTGTGCAGGACCGCGACGGACGCGGCGGCGATCGCGACGAACCCGGTCAGCCCGGTCACCGCGGCGCGCCGTCGCCGGCGCACGCGCGCGGCGCCGCGGATGGCGACGTCGGCGAATCCGTCCAGCGACGTGAGCGACCCGGGCGGGGCGCTGCCCGCCTTGGCCGCGAACGTCTCGCGGAGCTCGTCTTCCAGCATGCTCGTCACGTCCCCAGTCACACTTCAACCGGCTCTTCGACCGGCGCCTCGACCACGGTGTCCGTGGGTAGAAGCGCCTCAGCCTCGGCAAAAGGTTGTTCCGGGTCTTCGGCCTCGTCAACTTCCGGCACGACGGGTGCCGGAACGGGGTCGCTGGGAGGGCGTGCGGGCTGGGCTTTCGTGGCGGGGCGTACACCCTCCGCGCTGAGCTTCTCACGCAGCGTGGCCAGGGCGCGGGAGGTCTGGCTCTTGACGGTGCCGACGGAGACGCCGAGCAGGCGGGCGGTCTCGGCCTCGGACTGGTCCTCGTAGTACCGCAGCACGAGCACGGCCCGCTGCCGGTTGGGCAGGTTGCGCACGTGCCGCCACATGGCGTCGCGCTCGAGGCTCGCCTCGAGCTGGTCGGCCGCGGCGCTCTCGGGCAGGATCTCGGTCGGGCGCTCGCCGTGCCAGCGCCGCCGCCACCAGCTGGTCGCGGTGTTGACGAGCACGCGGCGCGCATAGGGCTCGACGGCCTCGATGTGCCCGAGCCGCTTCCAGGCGAGGAAGGTCTTGGTTAGCGCGATCTGGAGAAGGTCCTCCGCGGTGGCCCAGTCGCCGGCCAGAAGATAGGCCGTGCGCAACAGCGCCTTGGAGCGAAGCCCGACGAACTCACGAAAGTCTTCCTCGCGGAACTCTGCGTCGTCCGGCACCGGCCGCCCCCTCCACCCTCCGCGCCCACGTACGAAGACGCATACGAGGGGTCGCGAGGTTGCACCACGGCACAGACTTTCAGGTAACTCTCAGGCTCAGGTGCCGTCGTCCTCGCCGGTGACCGCGCGGCCCAGGCGGGCCTCGACGGCCTCGGGCTCGTACATCTCCTCGACAATGCGCAGGTAGAGCTCATTCGGGTTGGGCAGGTTGCGGATATTGCGCAGCGCCTGATCCTGGCCGGCGGACTCCAGCTCGAAATGGCCGTAGCCGAACATGCGGCCCGTCAATGACTGCACGTATTTCATGTCCGTGACCCGCTGCAGCGGCATCATCGCCACATTGCGCGTGAAAATGCCCGATACGACCATTACCCGCTTGTTGGTGAGGATGAATCGGTCGTACCACCAGTCGGTGACCTTCCACGCGCACCACAACACCACCAGCGCCCAGACGATCACGACTCCGGTGCGCAGTTGTTCCTGGTTGTGCTTGGTTAGCCAGCCCGCGATGTAGCCCATCGCGATCGTCGCGAAGATCGCGATCAGGCCCTCCTTGGCCAGCTGGATCCAGTGCCGTTTCCACTCCCCCCGGAACTTCTCGGTGGGGAACAGGTAGCGGGCCGCGTGCCGGCTGGCCTCGTCCTCCAGGGGCGCCATCCGGCTGCCGGGCGGCACCGACGGCACCGCCTCGCCGCCCTGGAGCCGGGCGAACTCGTCCTGGGAGAAGGAGGGCGGGGCGCCGCCGTACTGCGGTGCGGCCGAGCCGCGGGCGTGCGCGCCGTCGGTCATCGAGTCCGCGTACGGATCGGAGACGAACTCGTCGCCGTCGGTGGTGTAGTCGGCGTGGGCCGTCTCGTCGCCGCTGTGCGTCGCCTCGTAGTCGCGCGCGGCCTCGTAGTCGGAGGTCGGCGAGTACTCGATCGGCGGCTCGTCGGACGAGGTGTAGTCGGCCCGCGACTCGGGGCGTGAGCCCGGTCGGGCGCGGGGGATCGGCTCGGTGTCCCGGTCCTGGTTCCGCCGGTCGTTCGGGTCGTCCTCGGGGGGCTCGGCGCCGGTCGACATGGGCCGGCCTTAGGCGACGAGGCTGGAGAAGAAGTCGCCGAATCCCGTGGCGATGTCCATGATGCCGCCGCCGATGGACTTGAACACCTCGGCGGCCGACTGTGGCCGATATGCCACGAAGAAAATGAGGAAGGCAATGCTTCCCCAGGTGAGGACCTTCTTGACCATCGCCGTCAATCCCCTCCCCGCGGCGTCGCACATCAACGCCCCGGCGAACTCAGCGTATCAGCTGCGCGGCACAGGGTGCAGGTGCGCCGCGCCGAGCGTCGGCTCGGAGCTCGATCCTAGTCGCGGCTGTCTACGCCTTGCCGTGAAGATATGGCGACGGCGCGCCGTAGACGAGTTGGGCCGGCACGTCATCCGAGAGATCGTGCAGGTCCAGCTCCTCGTCGAGGAGATATCCGGCCGCGGCGGGCCAGGTGACGACGTAGATCCACATGCCGGCCGCCTCGCCGACGTACGCGCATCGATCCTCGGGCGACTTGGCCATCCACAGCGGGGTCGGCCAGCCGGCGGCCCGGACTCGCGCGTGCGCGACGGTGCTGGCGATGTCCCCGTCGAAGAAGGGCCCGGGGTCGGTGCCCGGGATGCCGGCGAAACGCGTGCCGAGCCCGATGCCGGGCTCCTCGGCGATGATCACGCAGTCGGCCGGGCCGTGCTCGACCGGCCCCGGCCCGCTGCACGCCACGGCGGTCGCCCGGACCCCGGAGCGCTCGTCGCCGACCCACCCGACCCCGGTGACCGTCCAGCCGCTCGGCAGCGGCCACGGGCACCACAGCGGCGTCGGCCGCTTGTCCCCGGCGCGGGCCGCGGCGCCGACCAGCTTCGCCTTCGCGGCGTCGACGATCTCGGGGCCGATGTGGTGCGCGACATGCAACGGCAGCACCGCACCGTCGGCGTCGCAGCGCCAATCGGAGTGCATCAGGTCCGGCGGCCGCACCGGACCACCACAGCGGGGACAGCTGACTGCGACGCCCATGTACCCACCGTAAGGCCGTTCAGGGGTTTCCGACCCCGTACTGACGGATCCAGGTATGCATGGCGATGCCGCTGGCGACCCCGGCGTTGATGGAACGCGTGGAGCCGTACTGCGCGATCGAGTACACCGCGCCGCACGCCGTCCGGGCGGGTTCCGAGAGGCCAGGCCCCTCCTGGCCGAAGAGCAGCACGCACCGCTCGGGCAGCTCCGCGCGCTCCAGCGGCCGGGCGCCGGGCAGGTTGTCGATCCCGACCAGCGGCAGATCCTCGGCCTGTGTCCAGGCCAGGAACTCCTCCACGTCCGGGTGATGGCGGACGTGCTGGTAGCGGTCGGTGACCATGGCCCCGCGCCGGTTCCACCGCCGCCGCCCGACGATGTGCACGGCGGCGGCCAGGAACGCGTTGGCGTTGCGCACGACGGTGCCGATGTTCAGGTCGTGCTGCCAGTTCTCCACGGCGACGTGGAACGGGTGCCGGCGGGTGTCGAGGTCGGCGACGATGGCCTCGAGGCGCCAGTAGCGGTACCGGTCGACGACGTTTCGGCGGTCGCCCTCGGCCAGCAGCTGCGGGTCGTAGTGGGCCGCGGCCGGCCAGGGCCCCGCCCACGGGCCCACGCCCACCTCGAGCGTCGGCTCGATCTCCATCCGGGCACTGTATTGGAGGCCGGCCGGGTGAGAAGGGTTGGCCAGCCCACCCGACCGGCGCTCGCGGCGCGCGCCGTGGTCCCGCCGCTCAGCGGCGCAGTCCGCGCGTCAGTTCAAGGGCGATGCCGTTGACGAACCGGCGCTCCGCCAGCTGGATCTCCACCCCGGCGAGCCGGATCCGCGCGGCCTGCCAGGCGGTCCGCCCCACGCTGGCGGCGATGTCCATCAGCCACTCCCCGTAGGCGAGGGCGACGTCGGGCCCGATCCGCTCGGCCAGCAGCCGTACGGCGTACCCGCAGTCGGCGAGCACCGCGGCCGGCTCGGCGGCGGTGTCGTCGATGTCGTTGTCGGTGAGCTGCTCGGCGAAGATGGCGGCCACCACCCCGCGGACGAGCAGCGCCCGGGACCGCTGCCCCGCGGCGATGGCCTCGACGCCGGCGACGGCGTCCACGCGCTCGTCCCCGGCGCACGCCGCGACGAGCACGGCGCGGGGCAGCCGGACGAGCAGGTCCCACTCCGGCCGCCGCAGCGGCAGGTCGACCCCCACGGCCGGACGGCCGGACGGGCCGGATGCGGGCTTGCTCGGCATAGCAACCTCCCACCGCCGAGCGTATGCCGAAACACCCGCCGGCAGCGCCGCTTTGCTTGGGCAAAACGGTTGCGGGCGGCCGCCGTCCGGCACCCAAACTGGACCCTCGCGCCGATAGGGGAGGACCGCGCCGTGGAGATCTGGACCGAGGAGCCGCTGGCGGGTGGGGCGGGCGCGGCGACCGGCGCGGTGACGCGCCTGACCGGGCGGGTCCGCGGGCACCCGGTCGCCCTGATCCGCAAGGAGTTCCGCCCGGTGACGACCGGCCGCCACGCGGCGGCGGCCCAGGACCCGCGGCACTGGGCGTACTGGCGGCGGGAGGCTCTCGCGTACGCGTCCGGGCTGCTGCCGGCCGGCCCCGGGCTCCGGGCCCCGCGCTGCTACGGCGTCGCGGGCGACGTCGTGTACCTCGAGGACGCCGGGACCGCCCCGGAGTCCGCGGCGGTCGCGGCCCGCCGGCTCGCGCGATGGCAGTCGGCCGCGCCGGTGCCGGACCGGCCGTGGCTGGCCGGCGACCAGCTGGTCCAGCGCCTGGCGGTCACCGACCTCGACTGGCGGGCGGTCGGCGCGGACCCGCGGCTGGCCGCGCTCTGGGCCCGCCGCGGGGAGCTGCTCGCCGCCCGGGCGGCCGTGCCGCGGGTGCTCAGCCACGGCGACTTCCACCTCGGCCAGCTCCGGGCCGTGGGGGACACGACGGTGGTGCTCGACTGGGCGACCCTGGGCCTCGGCCCGGTCGGCGCCGACCTGGCCCAGCTGGCGCTGAGCACGCTGCGCGACCCGGTGCCGGACTACCTGGCCGGGAGCCGGTTCGCCCCGGCGGCGGTCCGCACCGGCTACGCCACCACCCTGGCCCTGACCGGCGCGAGCCGCGTGCACTGGATGCTGAGCGCGGGCGTCCCGGTGCCGGCCGGGTACCAGGAGTTCGTCGTTGCTCAGGTCTGCACCATGCAGCCCCAGCCGTCGTAGATGCCGTCGTGGTTCTCGACGATGCCGCGGACCTTCCACGTCATCTCGTGCAGCGCCGGAGGCTCGACCGCGTCGCGACGGATCGCCTGCAGGACGAAGTCGCCCTCGTCGCCGCGCTCCACGGTGACCGCGAAGCCGTCCTCGCGCAGCGCCTCGGCCGAGGACTCGGCGCGGTCCGGGTCGGGGAAGTACGCCAGGAACTCCACCGCCCGCGGCGCGCTCAGGCGGTCGCCGTGGGCCTCGAGCTCCTGCACGACCTGGTTGTCGTCCATGATGTTGCGCTGCCAGGCGTCGGGCGTCAGCTCGTCGCGGACCCGGGTCCAGCCCGGGTCGGAGGCGACGCCGGTCTTCGGGGCGATGCCGGCGATCGCGGGCAGCGGCGGCGGGGTGCTCTCGGCGGGCAGGTAGCCGGTGATCCGCCCGGCGTTGTCCGACAGCACGCGGCCGACGAGGGCGCCGCCGGCGGAGCGGAGGATCTGGCGCACGGCCGCGTCGAGCTCGTGGATCGACGCCAGCTCTTCGGCGGCCGGCATGCCGCTGGCGCCGTCACCGGTGTAGGTGAACTCGACGTCGAAGCGCTGCGGGAACCGGGCGACCGGAGCGGCCTCGACCGCGCCGAGGTCGATGTTGTACATCGCGAGCCGGCCGCCCACCTCGCCGGGGTAGACCGCCCAGCGCTCCTCCCACGCCGGTTCCCGCCCCAGCAGCTTGCGGAGCAACCCCACGCCGTCCTCCTTGACGTTGCCTGGTTCTACGACTTCGGCTCCGGGAAGCTCGGTGCCTCCGGGCCCGCGTGCGACTTCTTCGGCACCATCACGCGGCGCCGGAAGACGCAGACGAGAGTGCCGTCCTGCTTGTACCCCTTGGTCTCCACCGTCACGACGCCGCGGTCTTCCTTGGACGCCGACTCGCGCTTGTCCAGCACGACGGTCTCGCCGTAGATGGTGTCGCCGTGGAAGGTCGGCGCGGTGTGCCGCAGCGACTCGACCTCCAGGTTGGCGATGGCCTTGCCGGACACGTCGGCCACCGACATGCCCAGCAGGATCGAGTAGATGTAGTTGCCGACCACGACGTTGCGCTGGAACTGCGTCGACGTCTGCGCGTAGTGGGCGTCGAGGTGCAGGGGATGGTGGTTCATGGTCAGCAGGCAGAACAGATGGTCGTCGGACTCGGTGACCGTCTTGCCCGGCCAGTGCCGGTAGACCGCGCCGACGTCGAACTCCTCGAAGTACCGGCCGAACTGCATCGTCGCCCCCTCTTTCAGGTGTCAGCGCAGCATGCCGGGCCGGATCGGGCACTCGAAAGAGGGACGCGGGCAAGTGTGACAAAACGCAGCAAGCGGCGGGGCTCATCGGCGCCCGCCGCCCACGCTTCGTGGTGGATATCTTGGTACCGCAACCGGCTCGTTCGCAACGCTCCGTATAGAGACGCGCGTCACATTCTCGCGATATAGAGCGTGCTCGCTACGCATGGTGACGGCGGTCGCACTACGGAGAGTTATCTGTTGTCTTGCGGTAAAGTCCGGTGCCGATGGAACGGTTGAACACCCGGGGGCGTGTGCTGCGGATCGTGGCGGCACTGGTCTTCGGCGCCCTGACCCTGGCCGGCACCTTCTGGGGCGACGACACGGTGTTCCCGTTCGCGCCGTTCCGGATGTTCTCCACCGCCGACGACCCCAACGAGCCCGTGCTCGTGCTGCGCACCGACGGCATCGACACGACCGGCCGGAAGTTCGAGCTCAACGAGGACAACGCCGGGGTGCGGCGGGCCGAGATCGAGGCCCAGATCGATCGCTTCAAGGCCGACCCGGCGCTGCTGCACTCGGTGCAGGAGTCGTTCGCCGCGCGCAACCCGGGCCGGCCGCCGCTCGTCGAGGTGGACATCGTCGAGGTGCAGCACCACCTGCACAACGCCCAGCCGACGGGGGAGATCACCGAGGCGGTTCTGGCGAGGTACCGCCCATGACGCGCTGGCTCTTCGCACCCGTGCCCAAGGCGCGCGTCGCCGCCTTCCGCACCCTGGTGTACCTGTTCATCCCGCTCGACCTGGTCTTCTTCAGCGCCTGGATCCGGTCGCACGGCAACCTGCCGGGCAACCTGTACCAGCCGCTGGTCGTCGGCGACCTGCTGCACCTGCCGACGCCGACCCACCTGCTCGTCAACGCGATCTACTGGGCGCTCATCCCGCTGTCGCTGCTCGCGGCGACCGGGCGCGCCCACCGCCTGCTCGGCTGGGCGGTGTTCGCGCTGTACTTCGAGTGGATGATCATCGCGATGAGCTACGGCAAGATCGACCACGACCGGTACGCGATCCTGGTCGCCCTCGCCGCGCTGCCCACCGCCGGCAAGGCCCGCCACGGCGACCGGACCCCGTCCGAGGCCGGCGGGTTCGCGCTGCGGGTCACCCAGATCGCGGTCATCGCGACGTACTTCCTCGCCTCCGTCGCCAAGCTGCGCTACGGCGGGCTGGAGTGGCTCACGGGCGCGACGCTGACCCGCTCGTTCATCCGCCGCGGCACGGTGCTGGCCCAGTGGCTGCTGAAGATCCCCGGGTTCACGACCGTCTCGCAGTTCGGCATCGTCGGCTTCGAGCTCTTCAGCCCGGTCGTGTTCTTCGTCCGGCCCAGGTGGCGCTACGCGATCGTGGCCGGCTTCTACCTGTTCCACCTGCTGACGTTCAGCCTGATCACGATCTCGTTCATCCCGCACCAGATCGTCATGGCGGGCTTCCTGCCGCTGGAGAAGGTCACCCCGATCGAATGGTTCCGCAGGTGGCGCGGCCGGGCCGCCGATCCCGAGCCGGCGGAGCCCGTCGGCGCGGCGTGACCCGCTACGCCCGCGCCCGCGCGGGATGGTCCGGCGGGAGGGCGCAGGCCGCGGTGCCGCCGGGCATGCGGTGGCGGTTGCGGGCGACCCAGCGGTACGCCGGCCAGGCCAGCGCGGTGACCGGGCGCAGGCCCAGGACCGCACCGGCCGCGCGCCAGAGCGGGCCCGCGCCCTTGAGCAGGTCGGCGATGGCGGCCGGGCCGGCGCTCGTCCGGCCGGGGGCCACGTAGCAGACCGCCGAGCTCACCTGCTCTTCGGTCAGCCCCAGCGCGCCGAGGTCGGCGAACTGCCAGGCGACGACCTCGGCGGCGGGCCTGATGCGCCGCTCGATGAAGCGGGCGCATGATGAACAAAAGGCACAGTCGCCGTCGAAGACGAAGACCGGACGTTCGATTGCCGCCACGTGACCATCATCCCGCAGACAGGTTGGGAATGTCCGTAAGGGGTAGCTGGTTATGACGGTGCATACCTTGAGGACGCCCTGAGGGATCGGAGCAGACAAGCATGGCAACCGTAGAGCTGACCGCGGAGAACTTCGCCGAGAAGATCGGTGGGGAGGGCATCACCCTCGTCGACTTCTGGGCATCCTGGTGCGGGCCGTGCCGGACGTTCGCGCCGGTCTACGAGCGCGTGTCCGAGCTCAACCCCGACATCACCTTCGGCAAGGTCGACACCGAGGCCGAGCAGGTGCTCGCCGCCGAGTTCAACATCCGCTCGATCCCGACCCTGATGATCGTGCGCGACGGCGTGGCGCTCTACTCCGAGCCCGGCGCCCTGCCCCAGCAGGCCCTCGAGTCGCTGATCCAGCAGGCCCGCGAGCTCGACATGGAAGAGGTCAAGTCCAAGGTCGCCGAGGCCAAGGCGGCCGAGGAGCCGGTCGACGAGGCCGTCGAGGACCCCTCCGTCACCAAAGCCTGACCCACGGTAGTACCCCGCCGAGCCTCCTTGCGTCCCATTAGAACGCGTGTTCGAATGAACCCGTGCGATGGGACAACCTCAAGGCGACCGGCGGTCCTGGCACCGGTGACCCCGGGCGGCCGCGAGCGCTACCGCTCGCCCTGCCCGGGGCCGTTGTCCGGACCTTCGACACGCCCGAGTTCCGCGGCGTCACGTTCTACGAGGTCCAGGCCAAGTCGCTGATCAACAAGGTGCCGGGCGCCTCGCGGGTCCCCTTCCAGTGGACCCTCAACCCCTATCGCGGCTGCTCGCACGCCTGCGTGTACTGCCTGACCGGCGACACCGCGATCCTCATGGCCGACGGCACCACCCGGCCCCTGGCGCGGCTGAAGGTCGGCGACGAGATCGTCGGCACCGTGCGGGACGGGCGGCTGCGGCGCTACACCACGACCCGCGTGCTCGCGCACTGGCAGACCGTCAAGCCCGCGCACCGCGTCACCCTCGCCGACGGCACCGCGCTGGTGGCCTCGGGCGAGCACCGGTTCCTCACCGACCGCGGCTGGAAGCACGTGACCGGGGCCCGGCACGGCCGCAGCCGGCGGCCCCACCTCACCACCGCCAACCGGCTCGCCGGGTTCGGCGCGCTGCCGCCCGCCCCGCCGCTCGACGACGCCGGCTACCGGCGCGGTTACCTGTGCGGCTTCGTCAACGGCGACGGGCACGCCTCCCCGGTCCCGCCCGAGGTGCGGCATCGCGCCGACGACTACGCGGCGGCCTGCGGGGGCCTGCACGCGCTCGCCCGCGACGCGCGCGAGTTCGCCGGGGCCAGCGTGCGCGACGCGAGCGCCGTGCTCGACTGGCCGGAGGCGCCCGGGCCCGCGTGGCGGCTCGGTTTCGTGGCCGGGCTCTACGACGCGACCGGCTCCCTCGCCGGCGGCCTGCCCCGCTTCGACGTGGTCGACAAGGTCGTGGCCGACTGGCTGGTCGAGTGCCTGGAGCGCTCCGGATTCGCCGCCTGGTCAGGTGATCCGTTCGAGGGCGTCCGCGTGCTCGGCGGTCCCCGCGAGCGGGTCCGTTTCGGCCTGCGCTTCGCCCCGGCCCGGGCCACCGGCGTCCCGGCCGGCGAGCAGGTGCGCGGCGACGAGTCCCTGCGCGTCGCGGCGGTCGAGCCGCTGGGCGTCGACCTGCCGATGTACGACATCACGACCGGCACCGGCGACTTCATCGCCAACGGGGTCGTGAGCCACAACTGCTTCGCCCGGCACACCCACACCTACCTCGACCTCGACGCCGGCCACGACTTCGACACCCAGATCGTGGTGAAGGTCAACGCCGGCGAGGTGCTGCGCCGCGAGCTGTCCGCGCGCACCTGGACCGGCGGCCACCTCGCCATGGGCACCAACGTCGACTGTTACCAGCGGGCGGAGGGTCGCTACCGCCTCATGCGGGAGATCCTCGCCGCCCTGCGCGACCACGCCAACCCGTTCTCGATCCTCACCAAGGGCACGCTGATCACCCGCGACCTCGACCTGCTGCGGGAGGCCGCCTCGGTCACGTCGGTGAGCCTGTCCATGTCGGTCGGCTTCATCGACGAGACCTACTGGCGCGCGGTCGAGCCGGGCACCCCGAGCCCGCGCCGCCGCCTCGACGCCATCCGCCGGTTGAGCGACAACGGCTTCGAGGTGGGCGTGCTCATGGCCCCGATCCTGCCCGGGCTGACCGACACGCCGGAGTCGATCGACGCGACGGTCGCGGCCCTGTCGGCGGCGGGCGCGGCGAGCATCGTGCCGCTGGCCCTGCACCTGCGGCCGGGCGCCCGGGAGTGGTACCGCGCCTGGCTGCTGCGCGAGCACCCGGAGCTGGGGCCGCGCTACCGGGAGCTGTACGGGGACGGGTCGTACGCGCCGCAGTCCTACCAGCGCGAGATCTCGGCCCGGGTCCGGCTGGCGGCCCGCCGCCACGGGATGCGCACTGGCGGCACGGGCACGACCCGGATGGGCGGCCCCGAGGAAGGCCCGCCCGCGCAGCAGCCGAAGCCCGCGCAGAAGCCGGAGCCCGAGCAGCTCACCCTGCTGTAGGACTCAGGGGGAAGGCGAGGGCGAAGCACGCCTCGACGAGGGCGTTGAGGTCCTCGTGGGGGTCGGCGGCCCAGCGCATCAGCGCCGTGTCGAAGGCCGCGAACGCCACCGCCACCAGGACCGCCGGCTCCAGGTCGGTCGCCGGGTCGGTGCGCGTGCGCCGGGCCAGCTCCTCGGTCAGGGTCTGCTTCCAGGCGGTCTGGCGCTCCAGATAGCGCCCCAGCAGGGCCGGCGTCTCCATGGTCACGCGAGTCAGCCGGCCGGCCTTCTCCGGGTGCTCCCAGAACTTGTCGGTGAAGACGCGCAGGGCCTGGCGGACCGCCTCGGCCGGGGGCTCCGCCGGCGGGCGGGCCTGCAGGGCCGCGCTCAGTCGGCGGCCCAGGTCGGACAGGAACTCGATGATGACGTCTTCCTTGGACTGGAAGTACCGGAAGAACGTCCGCCGTGACACGCCCGCCGCCGCGGCCATCTGGTCGATCGTCGTCTCGTCGAAGCCCTGGAAGGCGACGAGCTTCAGGGCGGCCTCGGCCAGCTCGTCGCGGACGAGCTGGCGTTTGCGTTCCACGAGGCTCACCCGGTCATCTTACGTCCCGGACGGCAGTTTTGGCATGCAGGGCCCTAGTTGACACTGAGTGTCAGCCGCGGCATCCTGGGACTCATGCGGTGGACCGAAGAGCAGGTGCCGGCGTTGACCGGCAAGACGTTTCTGGTGACCGGGGCCAACAGCGGGCTCGGGTTCGAGACCACCAGGGCGCTCGCGGGCAAGGGCGCTCACGTGATCATGGCGGTGCGCAACCTCGCCAAGGGGGAGGCGGCCCGGGCGCGGGTCGAGGGCAGCACCGAGATCAGGCAGCTCGACCTCGCCGACCTCGACAGCGTGCGGGCGCTCGCCCGGGCGCTGCACGACGAGGGCCGGACGATCGACGTGCTCGTCAACAACGCCGGCGTGATGATGCCCCCGCGCGCGCTCAGCGCGCAGGGCCACGAGCTGCAGTTCGCGGCCAACCACCTCGGGCACTTCGCGCTCACGCTGCTCGTGCTCGACCTGGTGGCCGAGCGCGTGGTGACGGTCAGCTCCGGCCTGCACCGGGGCGGGCGCATCCACTACGAGGACCTCGACGGCGCGAAGCAGTACAACCGCCAGGCCTTTTACAGCCAGTCCAAGTTCGCCAACGTGCTCTTCGGGCTCGAGCTGCACCGGCGGCTGCGCGCGGCCGGGGACCCGCGGCGCAGCCTGCTCGCGCACCCGGGCTACTCGGCGACGAACCTCCAGCTCAGCGGCCCGACCGGGGCGCTGCGCACCTTCATGCGCATGGGCAACGCGATGCTCGCGATGCCGGCCGCGCAGGGCGCGCTGAACATCCTCTACGCCGCGACCGAGCCCGGCGCCGAGAGCGGGCAGTTCATCGGGCCCGACGGGTTGCGGGAGTTCCGCGGGTGGCCCGGCATCGTGCCGCCCGACCCGAAGGCGACCGACGAGGCCGACGCCGCCCGGCTCTGGACCCTGTCGGAGCAGCTCGCGGATGTGCAACTTTCAGGTGCTGACCTGCGCCGATAGCGGCAATTGGCAGTCTTCCTTTCCGAACGGCGGGCGGGGGCGGGTTCAATCCGACCAGCCATCGCAGGGAGGGAAGTCGATGCGTAACCGGAAACTGATGAGCGCGCTGGCGGCCGTGGGCCTGGCCGCGGCCGCCGCGCTCGGGGTCGCCATACAACAGCCGACGGCGCACGCGGCGTCCGCGTACAACTACGCCGAGGCGCTGCAGAAGTCGATCTGGTTCTACGAGGCCCAGCAGTCGGGGCCGAAACCCGCGTGGAACCGCGTGAACTGGCGCGGCGACTCCGCGTTGAACGACGGCTCCGACGCCGGGCTCAACCTCACCGGCGGCTGGTTCGACGCCGGCGACCACGTGAAGTTCGGCTTCCCGATGGCCTTCTCGACCACGATGCTGGCCTGGGGTGCCGTCGAGTACCGCGACGCCTACGTCCGCTCCGGCCAGCTGACCAACCTGGTGAACAACCTCAAGTTCGTCAACGACTACTTCATCAAGGCGCACCCGAGCGCCAACGTCCTCTATGGACAGATCGGCAGCGGCAACCCCGACCACGCCTGGTGGGGGCCGGCCGAGGTGATGCCGATGGCGCGCCCGTCGTACAAGATCGACGCCACCTGCGGCGGCTCGGACCTGGCCGGCGAGACCGCCGCCGCGATGGCCGCCTCCTCGATCGTGCTGCGCCCGACCGACCCCACCTACGCGGACACCCTGGTCGCGCACGCGAAGCAGCTGTACACGTTCGCCGACACGGTCCGCAAGAAGTACTCGGACTGCATCACCGACGCCGCGAGCTACTACAACTCGTGGAGCGGCTACAACGACGAGCTCGTGTGGGGCGCGATCTGGCTGTACCGGGCCACGAACGACAGCAGCTACCTCGCCAAGGCCGAGAGCGGCTACGACAACCTCAGCAACGAGAACCAGACCACCACGAAGTCGTACCGCTGGACGATCGCCTGGGACGACAAGTCGTACGGCTGCTACGTGCTGCTGGCCAAGCTGACCGGCAAGCAGAAGTACGTCGACGACGCCAACCGCTGGCTGGACTACTGGACCGTGGGCGTCAACGGCGCGAAGGTGCCGACGTCGCCCGGCGGGGAGGCGGTCCTCGACAGCTGGGGGTCGCTGCGGTACGCCGCGAACACCTCCTTCGTCGCGTTCGTCTACAGCGACTACCTCACGGACGCGACCCGCAAGGCGCGGTACCACGACTTCGGCGTCCGCCAGATCAACTACATCCTCGGCGACAACCCGCGGAACTCGAGCTACATGATCGGTTTCGGGGCCAACCCGCCGAAGAACCCGCACCACCGCACCGCGCACGGCTCGTGGTCCGACAACATCAACGAGCCCGCGCAGTCGCGCCACACGCTCTACGGCGCCCTGGTCGGCGGCCCGACGTCGGCGAACGACGCCTACACCGACAGCCGCAACGACTACACGATGAACGAGGTCGCCACCGACTACAACGCCGGGTTCACCAGCGCCCTGGCCCGCATGTACGGCGAGTACGGCGGCACCGCGCTGACGAACTTCCCGGTCGCGGAGACCCCGGACGGGCCCGAGATGTACATCGAGTCCTCCATCAACACCCCCGGCACGACCTTCACCGAGGTCAAGGCCCTGGTCTACAACAAGTCGGCGTGGCCGGCCCGGGCCCTGACCCAGGGCTCTTTCCGCTACTACTTCACCCTCGACGGCGCCACCACGCCGAGCCAGATCTCGCTCTCGAGCGCCTACAACCAGTGCTCCGCGCCGACCGGCCCGACGCTGGTCAGCGGCAGCACGTACTACGTGACCGTGAGCTGCGCCGGGCAGAACATCGCCCCGGCCGGGCAGTCCGCGTGGCGGCGTGAGGTGCAGTTCCGCATCACCTCGGCCGGCTCCTGGGACCCGTCCAACGACTGGTCGCTGCCGGCGGGCGCCACCCAGGCCGCGAACAGCCACATGACGCTGTTCGACGGGGCCACCAAGGTCTGGGGCGACGCGCCGGGCACGGGTCCGGCCGACACCACGGCGCCGAGCGCGCCCGGCAAGCCGGCGTTCACGGGCGTCACCGCGACCGGGGCCACCGCGACCTGGGCCGCGTCCACGGACAACGTGGGGGTGACGAGCTACCGCGTGTACAACGGCAGCACCCTGGTGGGGACCAGTGCGACGACGTCGCTGGCGATCACCGGGCTGACCCCGTCGACCGCGTACTCGTTCACCGTCGTCGCGCTCGACGCGGCCGGCAACGCCTCGGCCGCCTCGCCGGCCGGGACGGTCACGACGGGGGCCCAGACCGGCGACGTGACCCCGCCGAGCAAGCCGGGCACGCCAGTGGCCTCCGGGGTCACCGCATCGGGGGTGACGCTCACGTGGGCCGCCTCGACGGACGCGGTCGGCGTCACCGGGTACGACGTGCTGCGTCTCGGCGGCACGGCCGGCCCGGTGGTGGTGGCCACGGCGACGGGGACCACCGCGAGCGTCACCGGGCTCACCGCGAACACCGCCTACCAGTTCGCGGTGCGGGCCAAGGACGCGGCCGGGAACCTCTCGACGACCTCCGACCCGGTGTCGGTGACCACGACCGGCGGCTCGACGGGCAAGACGTGCTCGGCCACGTACAAGGTCACCAACCAGTGGGGTGACGGCTTCAACGGCGAGGTGACGGTGACGAACACCGGCACCACGGCGCTGGCCGGCTGGACCGTCTCGTTCACGTTCCCGGGCAACCAGAAGATCAGCAACGGCTGGTCGGCGGTCTGGAGCCAGTCGGGCGCCGCGGTGACGGCGGCCAACGCCGACTGGAACGGCACCCTCGCCCCGTCGGCCTCGGTCGCGCCGGGCTTCGGGGCGAGCTACTCGGGGACGAACGCGGCCCCGGCCACGCTCACGTGCACCGCACGCTGAGCCGGTAGATCACGATGTCGCCGGCGGACCAGGCGTACGTAGCCTGGTCCGCCAGGCGCGGGGACTCCCGGCCCTGCGCGCGGTCGACGAGGATCCAGCGCACCCGCTGGTCCCACAGCCAGCGCAGCCGGTCGGGGGTCGGCTCGTAGATTGTGGCGACGTACTCGTCCGGGGAGCTGTGCGCGCGCAGCCGGCGGGCGCCGGCGGCCTGGTCGGGGGTGACGCGCACGTGGTAGGAGGTGCCGAGGTCGGCGTGGTGCACGGCGTCGTAGGGCAGCCCGGCGCCGTCCGCGAACAGCACGACGGTGAGCGCCGCGGCCCGGCCGCGGGTGGCCGCCGCGACGGCGAGCACCAGCGCCGCGAAGACGTAGACGGGGAGGAGCGCATCCCAGGAGTGGTGTACGTGCGGCAGCGAGACGAACGCGGCGAGCACCGACAGGCCCGCGGCGCCGGCCCGGCCCGCCCGCGGCACCCGTCGCACGCCGGCCGCGGACAGGATCACCCCGAAGGGGTAGCCGGCGATCGCGAAGAAGTGCTGGCCCCAGGAGTTGTGTCAGATCAGCAGGGTCGCCGTGAGGCCCGCCGGCGCCGCCCCGGCGAGGAAGCGCTCGACGGGCCCCCAGGGGACGAACAGCCACAGCGCCACCGCGACTACCGCCCACGACCAGCTTCGCGGGGGCCGGTGCGGGTACTCGGGCGTGCGCAGGTGGCGGCGCAGCAGGATGACCGTCAGGATCGGCCAGGCCCACAGGACCGGGCGGGCGGCCGTCCCGGCGATGAGGCCGATCGCGGTGCCGAACGCCAGATCCTCGACCAGGCTGAGCCGGCGGGTCACTCCGGGTTGAACGCCGCGGAGGGCCTCTCAGTTGCGGCTTCGGTTGCGGCTTCAGTTGCGGCGGCCCAGCCGCTGCATCGCGCGTTTGCGGGCCGGCGACTCGATCCACTCGATCGGCACCGAGCGCAGCAGGCGGCCCATGACCCGGGCGTTCATCGAGGTCACGAGGTCGGTGACGGGCAGGCCGGGCAGCCCGTAGAGCCGCCGGGCCCAGGTCGGCAGCAGCCCGATCGCCAGCGCCGAGACGCTGAACTGGGCGCCCCGGACGGGGGTGAGGCCCAGCCCGTACGGCAGCGGCGGCACGGTCAGGAAGATCCCGGTCGCGGCCGAGTCCGCGGTGAGCTCGAGGCTCGGGCGCATCCGCTCGTAGTAGGCCTCGACGGCGGCCACCGAGTCGGGGACCGTCGCCGGGTCGAGGCCGACCAGCGCGGCGGTGCGGGTCTGCTCCCGGAAGTACTCGTCGGCCTCCTGCGGGGTGAGCCGCAGCCCCCCGCGCACGACCGCGGTCAGGAACGACTCGACCTCGGTGACGTGTACCCACCGCAGCAGCTCGGGCTCGTCGACGCGGAAGCGCTGTCCGGTGCGCCGGTCGACCGCGGTCATCCGGGCGTGCAGGGCGCGGACCCGCTCGCCGGCGCGCTCGGCCTCCTCGGTGGTGCCGTAGATCACGGTGGTCACGTAGGTCGAGGTGCGTGCCAGGCGGCCCCAGGGGTCCTGGCGGTACCGGCTGTTCTGCTCCACCCCGGCGACGGCGCGCGGGTGCAGGGCCTGCAGGTAGAGGCTGCGCAGCCCGCCGACGGTGACCATCGGCTCGCGGTGCACGCGCCACGTGACGGAGCCGGGGCCGAAGAGGCCCTGATCTTCCCTCACTGCGTTGTTTCTTCCGCCCGCCGACGTTGGCACGCCGGACAGAGGCCCCAGAACGTGACCTCGGCCTCATCCAGGACGAAGCCGTGGGCCTGGGACGGGGTCAGGCAGGGCGCCTCGCCCACCGCGCAGTCCACGTCGGCGATCTCGCCGCAGCCGCGGCACACGACGTGGTGGTGGTTGTCGCCGACCCGCGCCTCGTACTTCGCCGGGCTCCCGGCGGGCTCGATGCGGCGGGCCAGGCCGGCCCGGGAGAGCGCGCTGAGCACGTCGTACACCGCCTGGGTCGAGACCGTGTCGAGGCGCTGGCGCACCCGGACCGCGATCTGCTCGACGTCGAGATGGCCGCGGGACTGTTCGAGGACCTCCAGCACAGCCAGCCGGGGTCGCGTCACTCGCAGACCCCGGGCGCGCAGCAGATCCTCACCCGACACCATTCCATGAGACCACGCAGCCTGGAACCGTTCAAATGTTTCCGGGCTCTTGAACCTAGGATCTCCCACACGGGTACCCCCCGAGGGGGAGGATCCGTAACTGGAACGAGGAGGCTTCGTGTTCGATCGTGTCACTGGTATCCCGGCCCATCCGCTGTTCATCCACGCGGCGGTCGTGCTGGTGCCCCTGCTGGCGCTGGTCGCCGTCCTCTACGGCGTATGGCCGGCCAGCCGCCGGCACATCCGCTGGCCGCTCGTGGCGTTCGCGATCGCCGCGCCGATCTCGGTGTTCTTCGCCAAGGAGTCCGGCGAGTCGTTCAGCACCAACCGGGCGTTCCAGTCGCCGCAGCTGAAGGCGGCGATCACGGAGCACGAGGGCTACGCCGACAAGCTGTTCTGGGTGATCCTGGGCCTGGCGGTGGTGGCCCTGGTGATGGCGTTCATGATCCCCGCGAGCCGCGAGGGTACCGAGCGGATCAAGGCCCCGGCCGTGGCGCACTACGTCGTCGCGGGCCTGTCGGTGATCCTGGCCGCCGCGGCGGCGTTCTACGTGTACAAGACCGGCGACAGCGGCGCGCACATGGCGTGGGAAGGCTTCTAGGCCCGGCGCGCCTCCACCTGCTGCAGCCGGCCTCCTGGCGGTCTACAGCAGGTGGAGGCGCTCCCGCTCGCCCTGGGGGTTGACCATCGTGATGCTGCCGCCGCCCTCGTCGGCGAGCCCGCGAACCAGGTCGTAGACCAGCAGGGCACGGTTGATCGTGTCCGTCTTGGAGTCGCCGGTCGCCTCGCAGCTGCGGGTGAGCGCCCCGAACGCCTTCGGCGTGAGGTTGACGGTGATGCGCACGAGGCCGCCGCCGTCGCCCGCGGGCGTGTCCGGCTCCGTCCCGGCCCTGCGCTTCCGAGTTCCCGGCGCGACTCCGCCAGTTGCGTCGATGACGCGCTCCGCTGCTGCCACGGACCCTCCTCGAGGTCGGCTCGATGCAGTGGTCATCATGACGATTCGCGGACAACTGCTGCATCGATGGCGCTTGCGAGGCTTCGACTGTACCCCGGCCGCGCCCTCATCTGCACCTGCGGATGCATATGAAATGCATATGCGACACTCCTGCCGCCCGCCTGCGAACGCCGGATCGCTCACGGTAGGGTGGCGTTCCGGAGGGCCACGATCTGTCACCTGACAAGATCGATGGCCGCCAGGTCAGGCGATCAGGCCGAGGGGGGTTCATGACGCGATCGCATCGGCTGGGAGCCGTCTGCGCATGGACGGCCCCGGCGCTCGTCGCGGCCGGACACTCGTAGCGGCCGCCCCGTCCGCGGCCGGCGCGTCCCTCGGGGGCGAGCGCCGCCGCGGTGCGGGGTGCTGCCGCCGACCAGACGCGATCTTCCTCGAGGAGAGCTTTATGCCGCGGAGCCAGGGCGCCGCCGTCAGTCGCCGCCGCCTGCGATCGTTGCTGCGCAAGATCCGCATGGATCGGGACATGACGCAGAAGGAGATAGCCGATGCGCTCGAATGGTCATCCACCAAGGTGATGCGTATCGAAATGGGCAAGGTGAGCATTAATGTCACCGATTTGCGCGCCATACTGACCGGCTATGGCGTCACCGATCCAGCCGAGGTGGAATCGATGCTCAATCTGGCTCGCGCCGCCAGCCGTGGCGCCGACACCATCAGCGGCCGCTACCGCAACGTCCTGTCGAAGGAGTTCGCCGAGTTCCTCGAGAACGAGGAGGCGGCCCGCATCATCCGCCAGCATGAGCCGACGCTGATCCCCGGCCCGCTGCAGACGCGCGAATACGCGACCGAAATCATGCGCCTCACGGCCGAGGACCCGCTTCCCGAGGAGATTCGCGAGCAGCGCATCAATGCCCGCCTCGAGCGCAAGGCGATACTGACCGACGAGGACGGCCCGCAGGCGTTCTTCATCATCGACGAGGCGGTCCTGCACCGCCCGATGGGCAACGGGGCCGACCCCTCGCTCATGGTCGAGCAGGCCGAGCACCTGCGGGAGATGGCGGCGTATCCGAACATCACGATCCAGGTCATGCCGTTCAGTGCCGGCTTCTATCCGGCGCTGCGGTCGGCGTTCGTCCTCCTGGAATTCGAGGACCCTCTGGACAACGGCCTGCTGTACATGGAATCCATCAAGGACCAGCTGATCGTCCGGGACGACTTCGACGTCATCGCCCGATACGTGGACCGGTTCCAGGACATGGAAAGCCGCGCCAGCCGACCCCAGGACATCGGCTCGGTCATCGACGCGGCGACGCAGCGCCTAAAGGCCGTCTGACCGCCGAAAAATACCCAGAACTGGTGATGCCGGCGGATGTCAACGGGCCGCATCCGCTGGTCGGGATTGCCGATCGCCAATATACTTCTGGGATGTTCGGCTAGCCCGACCGCCCGGGGCTCCGTGTGCCGACGACGGCGGACGGGGTTGGGGAGGATCAGTGGTTGGCGACGATCGGGGCGCGCCGGTCTGGCGGCACAGCTCGGCGAGCGGCCAGGACGGCTGCGTCGAAATCGCCGAGCGCGACGATTCGGTGCTGATCCGGGATTCGAAGAACCCGGACGGGCCGATGCTGGCGGTCGACCCGCGCGACTGGCGGCGATTCGTCGCGTACGTGACGCGCTGACGCCTCAGTGCCGCGGCCGGCGCCGATTGCGCCGTCGCCTTCTCGGGCGCTGCGCCGGCGGGCGGGGCGGGTGGGCCTTGGCCGGCAGGCGCCGCCGGCCGGCCGGTGGGTGAAGTCGGCGATCGCCGTCGACGCGAACCGGGGCGGAGCGCCCCTCGCGGGCCGCGCGGTGCAGCGTGCGCCAGGCGTCGCTCAGGGTCAGTGCGCTCAGGGCGAGAAACACCGACAGCGTGATGAGCGCGTGGGCGCCGACGGCGAGGCAGGCGACGACGCCGACCACCGGCGGACCCATCGCCGTGCCGATGACCACGGACCGGATCACCGCCCGGGCGGAGCGATCGCCACGACCCCGGAGCGAGATCTCGATCGACAGGCCGAGGATGCGCACGTGGGAACTGGCCGCGATGTCCTCGCCGTCGGCCCGGGGGCCCGGCACCCGCTCCCGCTCGTCGTCGGACGCGGTGAGGTCGATCCAGTGGACCTGTCGCTGCAGTCGATCGCGCCGGGCCATCGCGAACACCTCGCTTCGGGACCAGCGAGGCAATTGATCTTGTCACGTGACAAGTAGCCTGGTTGCGGTCCGCTTGCCTACAGAGTGTAGCGCGACGAAACGCCACCGCACATGAACAAGCGTCAAAGCGGTGGCGCATTTCGGTGTAGGCGGGGGAGGATCTCTGCCCGGGCGGTCAGAAGAGGACGCGGCCGCAGAGGATCAGGAGCAGGACCAGCATTACCGCGCCCGCGAAGATGCCCATGCCCTTCGTCAGGATCGTGGCCGCCTGCTCCTCGCGGTCGATGCGCTCGCCGTCCTGGGCCGGCAGTGTGCGCGGCGGGGCGGGGGTCTCGACCACGGGCGGGCGCCAGCCGTGCGGCGGCGGGGTGCTGCGCGGCGCGCCGGTGTACGGGACGCTCGCCGGCGGGGCCGGGGGAGGCGGCGGAGCCGTCTCGCTGCCCTCCGCGGGCCGTCGCCAGAACGCGTCGTCGCTCACGTCACCGACCTTACCCACCGCCGGGGCGCAAACCCGGCGGTGGGCGCCGGATCGGCTAGTCGTTCTCGAGCTCGCTCAGCTCGGCCAGGGACATTGGCCGGGTCGCGTCGGGGTCCTGCTGGTCGAGACGGAGCGTCTCCTGCTCGTCGGCGGAGGGGTCGCCGGCGGGCTCGGGGGTGGGTTGTGTCATGCCGCGAGTGTGACCCGCGCACCACGCGGGCGACTGTCGTCATTCGGCCACTTTCCGGCAAACTCCCGGGGGTACTCTCGCAGCCGTGGCAGGTACCAGCGGGTGGGCGCCCACCGATGAGCAGCGTGAAGTGAGCTTCGAGGACTTCGCCGAGGAGCTGGTCGTGCTCCCGGACCACACCACCGACGACACCGACGCCGGTTGGGGCGAGCGCGCGTCGACGAACGACGACCGCCTGCTCTCCGACCGTCCGCCGCACTGGGAGTAGCCGGCGGGGTACACCAGAACGCCCGGTCTTCGCAGGCCGGGCGTTGGTGTGTGGCCGAAGTCAGGAAGAGGCGGACGACCCGCCGCTCGACGACGAGGACGAAGACGTCGAGGTGCTCGCGGCCGGCTTCGAGTCGGTCTTGGTCTCCGTCTTGGTGGACGTCGACTCGCTCTTCGTCTCGGTCTTGGTGGAGGACGAGGACGCCGGCTTGCCGGTGGAGCGGGAGTCGGTGCGATAGAAGCCCGAGCCCTTGAACACCACGCCCACCGCCGAGAACTGCTTGCGCAGCCGGCCCTGGCACTCCGGGCACTCGGTCAGCGACTCGTCGGTGAACGACTGCACAGCCTCGAGCTGGTGGCCGCACACCGTGCAGGCGTACTGGTAGGTAGGCACCGCTCAGCCTCCATCATTGGCACTCTGATACTCCGAGTGCCAATGATGCGGTATCGGGCACCCCTTCGTCCAATGGACGTGCGCGGTGTCATAGCCCAGCAACGCTCCGCAGACGCGCTGGTCATGCGGCTCGGCCGGGATCTTCCGCACCAGCTCCCCGGGGTAGAGCAGGACGATCGCAGGCGCCTGGACCCGATGCAGGACCCGGTCGTACGAGCCGCCGCCCTGCCCGAGCCGGGTGCCGTCCTCGGCCACCGCGAGCCCCGGCAGCAGCACCAGCTCCGCCGACCCGATCGCGTCCGGGCCGAGCCGCGGGCCGGCCGGCTCCCGCAGACCGAACCGGCCGGGGGCGAAGGTGTCGTCGTACACCGCCCAGTCCAGGTCGTTGTCGTCCAGCAGGACGGGCAGCAGGAGGCGCTCGGCCACGGCGGTCAGGGCGGGCACGAGGTCCGGGCCGCCCGGCTCCAGGTCGAGCGGCACGTAGGCGGACACGGTCCGGGCGCCGGCTCGGCGTACCAGATCCGCCGCCGCCGCGGCAAGGGCCCGGTCGGCGCCGGCCCGCACGGTCGCGGGCAGGGCGCGGCGGGCGGACCGGATGTGCGCCCTGAGCTCGGATTTGGGGGACAACTCGGGCAGTACCACTCGATTCCTCCTGATCTGTGACAGCATCGCATCAAACCGATGGGAGGACGACGTGACCCTGCGGGCGCGGCTCACCGCCGCCTTCCTCGCGGTCGTCCTGGGCCCCGTGCTGCTCGGCGCCGTCTTCGTCGGCATCGCCGTGGCAACGGTGAGCGACCAGCGTGCCTCGGAGCGGCTCGCTGCCGGTGCCGACAACCTGCGGGCCGCCCTCGCCGTCACCTGTCAGCGCCTGCGCCTGGCGGCCGAGACCGCCGCGCTGCTCGGCGACCGCCCGGACGCGGCCCAGACCGCCGTCGGCCGCGGCCTGGCCCGCGCGGTGGAGGTGACCGACGGCGGCGCCGTGCTCGCGGCCGCGGGCGACCTCCCGCCCCGGCCCTGGGCCGACTGCGGCGCGCCGGCGTCCCAACCGGCCCCGTCCGGGTTCGCCGCGATCTCCGCCTCCGTCGACGTGCTCGACGCGGCCGGGGGCCGGACCGGCCGGGCCTACGCGGTCGAGCCGGTCGACTCGACGCTGCTGGGCTGGCTCGCCTCGGCCAGCGGGGTCCGGGTCAGCTCGCTGGCCGACGGGCCGCCGCCCACCGCCGAGGACGGCGCCATCGTGACCCTCGCCAAGGGGCTGATGCCCGGCGCGAACGGCACGACCGACGGCGGCCGGCTCGTGCGCCGGCTCGACGCGCAGTCCGGCCAGCCGCTCGCCCTGGCCGTGAGCGTGCCCGCCCCGGACGTGCAGGGCCTCTACGCGGTACTCGTCGCCGTCGTGGTCTGCGCGGGGCTCGTCGCGATCAGCGTCGCCTGGTGGCTGGCCCGCTCCACCACGCAGCCGCTCACCGAGCTCGCCCAGGCCGTCGAGCGGGTCGCGGACGGCGACCTCGGGGCCCGGGTGCCCGTGCGCAGCCAGGACGAGGTGGGCCGGCTCGGGCTGACGTTCAACCGCATGACGCGGGAGATGCAGGGGTACGTCCAAGCCTTGACCGCCAGCCGCGACCAGCTGCGCGGCCAGCTCGGCGTGCTCGGCGACACCCTCGCCGGCACCCACGACCTCGACCGCATCCTGCAGGTGATCCTGCAGACCGCGACCGCCGCGACCGGCGCGCAGGCCGGGGTCGTGCTCATGCTCGACCAGTCCGGCGCGCAGCTGCGCGGCCAGGTCGGCGAGGGCCTCGCCGGGCTGGACGTGGCCGAGCTGCGGCTGTCGCCGGGCGAGGGGCTGCTCGGCACGGTCGCCGCGTCCGGCGAGCCGATGCGCGGGCGGGTCGACCGCGACGGGCCCGTGCTCTCGGCGAACGAGCCGCGCTGCGTCACGTACGTCGCGGTGCCCGTCGCCGCCCCCGCCGCCGGCCCGACCACCGGCCTGGAGCCGCACACCGAGCGCCCGCCGGCCGCGCGTGGCGTGCTCGCCCTCTACGACCGGCACGGCTTCGACGAGTTCGACGACGCCGACCTGGTGACCTTGCGCACGTTCGCCGGCCAGGCGGCCGTCGCCGTCGACAACGTCCGGGTGCACGAGGAGGCCCAGCGGCTCTCCCTCACCGACCCGCTGACCGGCCTGTCCAACTACCGGTACCTGCGCGAGTCGCTTCGCCGCGAGGTCGAGCGGGCCAGCCGCTTCGGCCGCGACCTGGCCGTGCTCGCCCTCGACCTCGACCACTTCAAAGAGGTGAACGACGGCTACGGCCACGCCGCGGGCGACGCGGTGCTGGCCGAGTTCGCCCGCCGGCTGCGCGCCGAGATCCGCGAGGTCGACTTCGCCTTCCGCCAGGGCGGCGAGGAGTTCGTGGTGCTGCTGCCGGAGACCGACTCGGACGGCGCGTCGGTGCTCGCCGAGCGGCTGGGCACGGCCGTGCGGCGAAGCCCCGTGCTCGTCGTCTCGGCCGGCGGAAGCCCGGCGCCGCGTCGTATTCCCGTCACCGTATCGATCGGCATCGCGGTATTTCCACACCATGGCGCGACCGGCGCGGCGGTGCTGGAGGCGGCCGACGATGCCCTTTACGCGGCCAAGGCCGGAGGTCGCGACACATATCGGCTGGCGTCGGGGCGGGCGGGCGCGAAGGCGAGCGCCGAGGTGACGCCCGGCGCGCCAAAGGCGGCGCAACCACCGCGACAGAGCCGCGGCGGCTAGCCTGCTTACATGCCTGACACGACTCCTCACCAGTCCGCGACGCGCCAGCGGGCTGTCAAAGCCGTGATCCCGGCGGCGGGGCTAGCGACCCGCTTCCTCCCGGCAACCAAGGCCGTCCCCAAGGAGCTGCTGCCGGTGGTCGACCGGCCCGTGCTCCAGTACATCGTCGAAGAGGCGGCCGCCGCCGGTATCAGGGACATCCTCCTGGTGACCGGCCGCGGCAAGACCTCGATGGTCGACCACTTCGACCGCCGCCCCGACCTGGAGGCCCGCCTCATCGAGAAGGGCGACACCAAGCGCCTGGAGGCGATCAAGCGCCCGGCCGAGCTCGCCGAGATCTACACCTGCCGCCAGGCCGAACCCCTCGGGCTCGGGCACGCGGTGTCGTACGGCGAGTCCCACGTCGGCCCCGAGCCCTTCGCGGTGCTGCTGGGCGACGAGTTCTGCGACGAGACGGAGCCCCTCCTGCCGGCCATGCTCGACCTGCAGGCCCAGACCGGCGGCATCGTGCTCGCGTTCATCGAGGTCGACCCGGAGGAGACCAATCGCTACGGCATCGCGGCCGTGGAGCCCTCCGACCTCAAGGTCGAGGCCGGGGAGACGGTGAAGGTCACGGCGCTCGTCGAGAAGCCCAAGCCGGAAGAGGCCCCGAGCAACCTCGCCATCGTCGGGCGCTACGTGCTGCCCGCCGAAATCTTCGACGCGATCCGCCGTATCGGCCCCGGGGCCGGCGGGGAGATCCAGCTCACCGACGCCATGGCGCTGCTGCTGGCGGAGGGCACCCCGGTGCACGGGATCGTCTACCGGGGCATGCGGTACGACACCGGCATGCCGCTGGGGTACTTGCAGACGGTCGTCCAGCTCGCGGTGAAGCGCGACGACCTCGGTCCGGCGTTCAGCCAGTGGCTTACCCAGTTCGTGGAGAAGGATCTGCGCGGGTGACAGCGGCTCCAGCGACGGGCTCACACCACGACGCGGCGCGTGACGCCGGCGTCGGGCCGAACGCGCGCGTCCCCCTCGCCGACTACCTCGCCGGCGTGCTCCGTGGGCTGCGCCCGTTGCCCCCGCTGGACCTGGAGATCACCGCGGCGCACGGCAACGTGCTCGCCGAGGACGTGGTCGGGCCGGGCCCTGTGCCCGCGTTCGACCACGCCGCCATCGACGGCTACGCCGCACGCTTCGACGACGTCAGCGACGCCCAGCCGGGCCGCCCGGTCCGGCTGAGCGTCGTGGGTGACCTGGTCGCCTCGAGCTGGCGCCCCGTCCGGCTCACCCCCGGCACCTGCTTCTCGGTCGCGTCCGGCGCGCTGATGCCGGTCTCCGCCGACGTCGTGATCCCGCCCGGGATGACCGACCAGGGGATGGCCGCCGTCGAGGTGTACCACCCGACGAAGCGCGGCCACGGCGTGCGCCGCGCCGGCGACGAGCTGCCCGCCGGGGCGATGCTGGCCCGGGCCGGCGCCTACGTGACCCCGCCGCTGGTCTCGGTGCTGGCCGCGAGCGGGATCGGGCACGTCGTGGTGCGCCCCAGCCCGCGCGTGGTGGTCATCGCGACCGGCGACGAGCTCGTCGACGTGGGCCGGGCCAGCCAGCCGGGTCAGGTCGTCGACGCCAACTCGCACGCGCTCACCGCGGCCGCGGCGGAGGCGGGCGCGCACGCGTACCGCGTCGGCATCTGCGACGACGACCCCGAGGGCCTGCGCGGCCTGCTCGACGACCAGATGCTCCGCGCCGACCTCATCATCACCACCGGCGGGACGGGCACCGGCCCCGGCGACATGGTGCGCCGGATCCTGTCCCGCACCGTGGTCTTCTCGGATCTTTCCGTGTACCCGTGCAGCTCGCTCGGCTACGGCACCGTCGGCGGCCAGAACGGCGTGCCGATCGTCTGCCTGCCCGGCGACCCGGGCGCGGCCCTCATCGGCTTCGAGGTGCTCGCCCGCCCGGTCATCCAGCTGCTGGCCGGGGCCGATCCGGTGTTCCGCCCGAGCGTGCGCGCCCACCTGCTCGAGACGGTCAGCTCGCCCTCCGGGATGCGCGAGTTCCGGCCGGCGTACATCACCGAGCGCCGCGGCGGCGGGTACACTGTCGCTCCGCTCGCCGGTGGCCCGTACACCCTCTCCGGTCTGGCCGACGCCAACGGCCTCATGGTGCTGGGGGAGAAGGTCATCAGCGCGGCCGCAGGCTCCACGGTGGACGTCATACTTCTGGATAGGCGGCGATGAGTCAGCCCGGTTGGCCCGTAGTGCTCAGGGACGGTCCGGTCACCTTGCGCCCGTACCGGCGTTCCGACGCGCGGCCCTGGTCCGAGGTGCGCCGGGCCAACGAGCAGTGGCTGGGCCGGTGGGAGCCGACGCCGTACGGCACCTGGCACGACCTGAACTCCGTGCCCGCGTTCCGGGCCGTGCACGCCGACCTGCGCCGCGCCGCGCGCCACGGCACCGCGATGCCGTTCGCGGTCTGCTTCGAGGACCGGCTCGTCGGGCAGCTGACGCTCGGCAACATCGTGCGGCGGGCGTTCTGCTCCGGGTACGCCGGCTACTGGGTCGACGCCCGCTACGCCGGCAAGGGGATCATCCCCACCGCGCTCGCCCTGGTCGTCGACCACGCGTTCACCGCGGGCGGGCTGCACCGCATCGAGGTCAACATCCGCCCCGACAACGCGGCGAGCCGGCGGGTCGTGGAGAAGCTCGGCTTCCGGCAGGAGGCCTACCACCATCGGTACCTGCACATCGACGGCGACTGGCGGGACCACCTCGGCTACGCGATGACCACCGAGGACCTCGCCGACGAGGGCGGCCTGCTCGCGCGGTGGCACAAGACCCTGGCGTCGACCTAAGCCCCCCTTCTCCGGCTTTTCGGATAAGTCGGATTTGCCCCTTCGGGCGTTTCCTCCTGCGTGTTGACGTGGTACGAGCGCCGGCGCGTCGTAAGGTCATAAGTCGGAGTTACCGTGCTGTAACTTCCACAGACTTGGATGACTCGCGCGCCTGGGGGGACCGGCGTACGGGACTCGATTAGGAGGGGTGAGGGTGCCGACCTCGGTGCTCCTCGCCGTCCTCGCCGCTGCTGGGCTTCTCGCCCTGGCGCCCGCACTGGTGCGCCGTTACGACGCAACAGAGCGGCTGGTGGCGGAGCGGGCTTTGTCGACCGCGCGGGTGCTGACCCGCGCCGATCGACGCCGCCGTACCGTGCCCGGCCGCCGCCCGGTCAACCCGCCGCGCCTGCTCGTCCCGCGGCTCTCCTCGGCCTCCGGCCCGCTGCCCGCGCCCCGCCGCACCCTGACGCCGGTGCCGCCGGCCGCCCAGCGCGCGCGCCGCCGCATGCACCGCGGCCCGCGCGCGATGTACCGCCGCCGTCGCGTGCTGCTCGCGCTCGTCCTGCTCAACCTCGCCGAGGTCTGCGGGATCACGCTGGTCAGCCCCGGCTTCTGGGTCAGCTTCGCGGTGACCGGCGCGCTGCTCGTGTACTACCTCGCCCACCTGCGCACGCGTGCGCTGCGCGACCGCCGGCGCCGGCGCGAGGAGGCGCGGTACGCCGCCTGGATCGCCCGCCGGCAGGCCCAGGTCCGCCGCGAGCAGCTGCGGCGCGCGGCCGCCCGGCGCGAGGCCCTGGCCCGTCAGCTGGCCGAGCGCGACCGCGCACGGCGGGAGGCGGCGCGGATGAACTCCCTGCGAGGCCGCCCTTACGACACGCGGGCGTCAGGTCAGTGAACCCGTTCGCAAACCCCGCAACCGACCTGTTAGTCTTAGCGCCGGTCCGCTTCACCAGGACCGGTTGGGGTTGTGGCGCAGTCTGGTAGCGCACCTCGTTCGCATCGAGGGGGTCAGGGGTTCGAGTCCCCTCAACTCCACCAATGGGCACAGCCTGTTCACGGGCTGTGCCCGTTCGCGTTTGTGGTGGAGTTGGTTCTCCGCGCTCGCTCCGCTTGCTCCCCAGTGGGGGCTTCGCCACCCACACCCCCGATTTCGCCCGGTCCGTCGGGTTCGGTCAGTGGTCCCGCGTGGGTGGGTGGGTGGGTCGGTGGGTCGGTGGGTGTTTGTTTGTGTGGGTGGGTCGGTGGGTCGGTGGGTGTTTGTTTGTGTGGGTGGGTGGGTGTTTGTGTGTGTGGCGGGTCCGTTGGGCTTTTTGTTTGCTTTAGCGGCGGCGGAAGCCTGTGGCTAGGACCATGCCTACCTCGGGGCGTAGGTCGGTCATGATCGGGGTGATCTCGGCGCCTGGGGCGTGGCGGGTCAGGGCGTGCTTGATGATGTCGGCGTTTACCGGGAAGGCCGGGAAGGTCTGGTTCTTGATTTCGTAGCCGCTGGAGCCGGTCATGAAGGCGGCGGCGAAGGGGGCGCCTGGGCGCAGGGCCTCCAGGAAGCGGCTCACCCCTCGGAAGAACTCGCCGCGGTCGGCTGACAGGGAGCAGGCTACGAAGAACATGGTGCCTACGTCCCAGCGGGCTCGCTTGAGCTCGAAGATGCTGCCGGGGCTGACCGTGGCCTTCTCGCGGAAGGCGTCCAGGGGGCGGTTCGCGCGCACGAAGGGGGCGTAGGCCGGGTGCTCGCCGTACAGGCTCCAGAACTGGTCCCAGGAGCGGTCGAAGCGGCGCAGCCACAGCTGCTGGCGGCGCAGCCAGGCGATGTTGGCGGCCGAGTACTCGACCAGCTCGACCTGGCCGCAGAAGGGCAGCATCGACAGTGACGGGTACAGGTTGGCGCCCGGGCCGATGTCGAGGCCCTTCGCGGTCGGGGCGATCCGCACGCTGCCGAAGAAGTCGCGGACGTGCGTGACGAGCTGGCGGTCGTCGTCGCGCAGCGTTCGGTAGTTGTGCGCGTGGTAGATCTTGGGGTTGAAGAGGTTCCAGTCGACCTGGTCGTTGCGTGGCGGCGCGACGGTGTCGGCGGTGGGGCCGCTGCCCCTCCGGCGGGTCTTCAGGGCCGTCGCGGAGCTCGCCATTGAGCCTCTCCTCGGATCGCCGTCGATTGCGGAGTTGGGGGTCGCCCGGCGCGGCGCCGGTGATCGACCGCTGACATTACTGGAGGGCGTTTCGCGGCAATCTCCACCGAACCGGCAGTGTCACCCCGGGCGGGTGGGCGGGTTCTACACCCTTGCTCCACCTTACGACAGCCACGACATGCGCGCGGGGGAAGGCGCGAGTGACGTGTCGCAAACCGACAAGGCTTTTGTCGGTACTCCGACAGTGAACTCGTAAATATTCATGCACGTCGTGATGTTCAGCCGATCGGGTTAACCTGTGTGCATGGGGCGCCCGGACTTCTTGGTGGTGGGTGCGGGCGTAACGGGACTCACGACGGCCGTCTATCTTGCCGAGCGGCAATATTCCGTGCACCTCGTGGCCGACCGATTGCCGACACGGACGACGTCGGCCGCCGCCGGGGCCAGTTGGGGGCCCTATCTCGTGAACGATCCGGAAATGATCCATTGGTCCGACGTCACCCTCAAGGCGCTGGAATCCCTCTGTGGTGACCCCCGGACCGGGGTGCGGCTCGTCTCCGGGCTCGAGGTCTCCGGCGACGCCGGCGGGCCGCCCGAGTGGGCGAAGAAGATCCGTGACTACCAGCCGTGCTCCGAGGAGGAGCTCGACACCTACCGGCCGCGGTACGAGACCGGCTGGCGGTACACCATCCCGCTGCTGGACATGCCCGTCTACCTGGACTATCTGACCCGGCGCTTCCGCGCCGCCGGCGGCACGGCCGACTTCCACCGCCACGTCGCGTCCTTCGACGACCTGCTGGGCGAGGCCGGGTGCCTGATCAACTGCACCGGCGTCGGGGCCCGGGACCTCGTGCCCGACGACTCCGTGTTCCCGGTGCGCGGGCAGCTGCTGGTGGTCGAGAACCCCGGCCTGGAGGAGTTCTTCCAGGACAATGGGTACGGCGAGGACCTGACCTACATCTTTCCGCACGGCAGCCACGTAGTCCTGGGTGGATGCGCCACCGAGTACGCCGAGTCGTGGGCGCCGGCCGAGGACACCGCCCGGCGCATCTTCGAGCGCTGCGTGAGCATCCGCCCGAAGCTGAGCGGGGCCACGGTGATCGAGCACCGGGTCGGCCTGCGGCCCTCGCGCAAGGAGGTGCGCCTGGAGCTCACCGATCTCAATGGCACGCCATTGATCCACAACTACGGGCACGGCTCGGTGGGGGTGAGTTTGTCGTGGGGCTGCGCCGAGACGGTGGGTCACTTGATCGAATGATCCGGACCGCCGGTGGGGATCACGATCCGTGCCGGGGTCTAGGGATAGTCGATTCCGCTGGTTACGATTTTGGTTGTAGCCTGCGTCGCGGTATTGGCCACGGGCTGCGACCGCGATCAATAACGCCCTCCAGGGACGATGGTGGTTTGCGATGAGAATGCAGCCCCGGCAGGAGATCCTCGACATCTGGCGCGCCCTGGTGCGATGGTCCTGGCAGAAGGACCAGTGGGTCTGGGGTGGCCGCTTCGACTCCAACTCGATCGGGGACGCCGAGCAGCTGCTGTGCCTGCTGCTGCCCGCGTCCAAGGTCCACGTGTTCGGCCTGGACGATCCCGACCGCACCGGCATCGACTCGCTGGATGCGCTCGAGGAGTTCGGCGGCACGATGGAGATCCCGCGGCGGATCATTGCCGTGCTGCAGGACTACTACGTGCGCTACACGGACGAGTCGACGGCCGGTGAGGAGACGGCGGCCACGCCGATCTTCGCCGGGGGCAGCTACTTCAACGAGGCCATGGACGGCAGCGAGCCGACCGAGGAGCAGCGGCAGCTCGACATCGTCGACTCCTACGCCATGGCGATCACCCTCTCACTGGCCGTCGTCGGCTTCGCGCGGGTGTTCCGCAGCAAGACGCGCCGCCAGGCGATACGGGACCAGATCGACGACGTGGAGCGGCGCGCGAGCGCGCGGCTGACGGCCGCGATGGTCGGGCTGCTGCGCAGCTTCAGCGTCAACGTGTTCGACGCCGACTCGGAGTACGGCCGGAACCTGGTGCGGACGGTCAACCAGGAAGGCCTCCCGTCGCGCGAGGTGGTCGACGGCCTGCGCATCGAGCTGCGCCAGACGATGGCGAGCTTCCGCGAGGTGCTCATCGGGTCCGGTCAGGTGACCGACCTCGACAGCCAGAACCAGCTCTTCGAGTGCGGCTGGTCGTGGGGCATCGTCGAGGACGCCCCGAACATCGAGGTCGCCCCGACCGAGGCGATCGGCGTGCAGCGCAAGGGCATCGCCGAGCAGGCGCCGTACCTGTACTTCACCGTCATCGCCCTGGACGCGATCGAGGACCTGTTCTCCGAGCGCACCCGCGTGCTCGGCCTGCTCAACGAGGAGCAGCAGCGGCTGTCCCGGGCGCTGCAGCTGCGCTCCGACCTCACCCGCTCCTACTGGGCCACGGTCGCCACCTACGGCGAGGGCACGCGCTGGCCGCTGGAGGACATCCCCTGGCGGACCACCGACGGTCTCGACTCGGACTACTTCACGCTGCAGGTGACCTCGCTGGCCGTGAAGGGCCTCGTGCAGGACCGCAGCTCCAACGACGAGCTGGTGCGGATCGGCAACGTCCTGTCCGAGCTGGCCAACCGGGCCCGGATGACCCGGCGGCCCAACCGCAACGACCCGGCGCTCACCCTGCACCACCCCGGCGTACAGCTGTCGCTGGTCGGCAGCGAGCGGGCGGGCGACTCCGAGATCACCTGGATCGTCAACGAGTTCGCCCCGCTGCTGCTGCAGCGTACGGCCAACATCGCCGGGCTGCTCTCCGACGCCGCCGACCGGGGCGCGCTGCTCGAGACCGCCGACCGGGTCTGGGAGCACCTGTTGCAGCGGCGCCTCCAGCGCGGCCCGGGCCGCAACCTCTGGGACGACCCGAGTGGGGCGTTCACGGAGCTGGAGGGGCGGGTCCCGCCGCAGAACGCGCCCTCGTGGCTCATCAGCGAGCGCGTGGTGGCCGCGCTGGTGGCCACGGCCACCGTGCTCGACCGGCGCCCGCTGACCAGCCCCGCGCTCGGCGAGCACGCCGACGCGCTGCTCAGCGAGGCCGAGCAGCTCTTCGACCGCGAGCTCATGCGGGGCACCGGCAAGTCGCTGGAGTCGGACATCAAGAGCATCCGCGCCAACCTGCGCCGGGCCCGGGAGATCATCAGCGACCGCCCCGGCACCGCGGCCCACCTCGCCCTCTCCGTCCTCGGCCTGCTCAACGATCTGTCGGCCGGCCGGCAGAAGTCGACTGGGGTGAACTGACCTTGCTGATCTTCGCGACCTCGGACAAGGGCGGCACCGGCCGCTCCGTCACCAGCTGCAACGTTGCCTTCCGCAGCTCGCTGGACAACCGCGAGGTGTGCTACCTGGACTTCGACTTCGGCTCGCCGACGGCCGGAGCGATCTTCCAGGTCGCGGGCGCCGCCAGCGGCACCCGCAACGGGGGACTGCACTCGTACCTCGACGGTCGCACCAGCCAGCCCGAGCGGATCGACATCTGGTCGAGCTCCGACCGCCAGAGCCTGCGGCAGCGCCCGCCCGGCGCCGGTCAGCTGGTGCTGTTCCCCGGTGACCACGGCGGCTCCGAGTTCCCGAACACCCCGGAGATGAACAAGCGTTGCGCCGACCTCTTCCTGCGCCTGGACGAGGAGTTCGACATCGTCATCGTGGACCTCAGCGCCGGCCGGTCGTATGCGACCGACATGGTGCTGGCCGCGACCGCGATGCCGAGCCTGCGCAAGGTCCTCACCCGCTGGCTGATCTTCCACCGCTGGACGAACCAGCACGTGGGCGCGGCGGCCGGCCTGGTCTACGACGAGGGCGGCATCCTGGCCACCGGCGAGGAGCGCGGCCACGACCGCCAGGAGCTGCTCGACGCGCTGCGCCTCGTCCGCACCGCCGTCATCAACCCCGACGCGGAGGAGCTCAGCCCGCTGCGCCCGGCCCAGATCGCCTTCCTGCGCGAGTGCAACGCGCGGCTGACCGACCTGGCCAGCAGTCGCAAGGTCGGCATCACCCAGGTCATCGCCTCGATCCCGCTCGACCCGCTGCTGCAGTGGCGGGAGCAGCTGATCTCCGACAACGACCTCTACGAACGCAAGATCGCCAACGTGGAGACCGTGGAGGCGTTCGAGAAGCTGGCCAAGGACATCGTCGACCCCGTCGCCTGGGAGGTCGTGTAATGGTGGCGGAGGTCGAGTTCCGGGAGCTCGCGGCGCAGCCGCGCACGGTGTCGATCCCGCTGTCGCACCTGTCGATCGAGATCGGCCACCTGTACGCGGAGGACTTCGGCCCCGGGTATGTCAACATCCACCGGCACTTCGAGCGCGTCGCGCCGTGGGTGCACCAGGCCCGGGCGGCGTGCGCGGCCCAGCTGCCGAAACACGTCCGGCCGCGGATCAGCACGTGCTTCCTCGTCGACGACTACCGCAACACGATCCCGAACCCGGCCGAGGTCATCGAGCAGCTGCGCAAGGCCGCCGAGGCGTACGACCTGACCATCGACTACGTGGCCCGCGAGTCGGGCTGCGTCGAGGCCGAGGGCGTCCCGCTGGCCCGGCTCGTCGCCGACCGCCTGGTCTCCGACCCGCCGCCGCAGACCACGGGCGGGCGCCCGCCGGTCGCCGAGTCGGGCTGGCTCTGCAACGGCCAGCGCACCCCGGGCACCGCCCCGGCGATGGCCGCCGGGCCGCAGTGGAGCCCGCCGCACGAGAACGGGCCGAAGGGTCACTCGATCTTCGTCGACGTCGAGCTGTGGTCGCACGAGAAGGGTGAGCAGGTCTGGTCGTGCGCCTACCTCGCCTCGGTGTGGCAGCTCGTCCGGCTGGGGCTGCTGCGTCACCACGGCGAGGCGGCGGTGCGGCCGTACCGTCTCGACGACGACGACCCGCTGCCCCAGGACTGGTCCCGGCTGCCGACCGTGGTGCAGCTCAACCCCAAGGCCGCGCCCTTCAGTGCGTACCGCACGATGTCGATCCTGCGCAGCCAGTTCCTGCCGGTCGAGCTGGCCGTGCGGACGATCCTCAGCCAGGTCTCGGTGGAGGGCTCGGTGCGCGAGGAGCTGACCGACCGCAGCGCCCACGAGGGCGTGGCCGTGCCCGATCAGGTGGTGCAGCGCATCTCGTACGCGTTCGTCAACGACGCCTGACGCCTAGCCGCTGTATCGAGGTGGATGGCCGGGCCGCGGCGGACTCAGACGCCCACTTCGATACAGCCCCTAGCGCGCCGCCGCGCGCTGCAGCAGGGCGATGGTCCCGGACGCGACCTGGTCGCGGATCCACTCCACCGACGTCGTCCACTGCCGGGTGAAGCCCGGGCGGCGCTCGAAGACGTCCCACACCGGCAGCAGCGCCGGGTTCACCCGCGCCCCCGGCATCCACAGGTGCAGCAGCTGCTCCACCACCGGGCGCAGCTGCCCGGCCTTGTCCTCCACCGGGCGGGGGCTGCTGGTGACGTCCTCGATGAACCGGGCGACGGTGGTCAGCAGCCAGTCGTGCAGGGCCAGGTCCTCGCACAGCTCCTGGGCGGCGGGCGCCTCGTGCGGGGCCAGCTCCAGCTCGACGGTGCGCAGGCCGTCGGCGCCCATCGTGAACGTGGCGCGGCCGGACTGGGCGAACCGCTCGTCGACCCGCACCGTCCAGCGCAGCTGGGTGCGGCGGCTGCGCAGCGGGGCCCGCCGGTCGAGCAGATCGTTGCGCTGCACCCGATCGATGAGCCGGTCGGCGATGCCGCCGAGGCTCAGCGTGTCGGCGGGCTCGACGCCCGGGCGCGGCCGCAGGAAGCCGGTGACGACGTCGTCCCAGTCCGTCCGCCCGATCGCCTCCAGGTGGCCGGCCCGGGCGATGTAGTGCGACCACGACAGGCGGCGGCCGGCGGCGCTCTGCTCCAGCCGGGCTGCGACCGAGCCCTGCACGACCCGCCCGCCGCCGATGAGGGCCCGCGACAGCGCCGCGCCCACGCACCGCGTCCGCCGCCCGCTCGCGCTGGGCAGCATGCAGTCGACGCCCTCGGCGACCTCGGGGGACACGGCGTGGGACGCCGGGCGCAGCGACGAGGCGACCTCGGCCCCCTCGACCAGGCCGAGCAGCTGGACGGCGTCGGCGATCCTGAGCGACGTGGAGTGCTGCAGCAGGCCGGTGTGCACCTCGCCGATCAACATCGCCACTCCGCTCCGAAGGCTCTGCCCCTGATTTCATCGCACGGAGTCGTTCGGGGCAACTGTGCGGATGAGATCTGCCGCGTGGTGATGCTTGAGTCAACCCGAGCGACCCAAATTTTGATCAATAATCGGGGAGTGGTTCACTTGACCGCTGTGGCACTCGCTGCGCATCCGAAAAGCCTTCTGTACGAGAAGGTATACGTCCCCGTGACCGTGGGTTGGTTTGCTGCCCTCAAATCCTCCCCCGTCAAGGACGATCTGCTGGCCAACGCCGGCGAGTATGGCCTGCGCCAAACCCTCGAGGCGTTCAACGAGCTCTGCCGGAGCCTCGTCGACGAGCTCGTCACCGACGAGATGGTGCGCTCCGCGCACGGCTGGCGCGAGGCCATCCTCTGGATGGACGGCGACTGGCGGCACAGTGACGAGGCCCCGGGCCCCGACCCCACCCTGGCCCAGCTGCGGATGTCGCTCGAGGCCAAGCTGCGGCGCAACATCAGCCTCGGGGTGCTGGAGGCGGTGCTGTGCCTCGAGTCGGCGTGCGAGTTCGCGCGCCGCGATCTCGGGCTGCGCGGCGACACGCTGCGCGACACCCTGCAGGGCAGCCGCCAGCTGTATGCCAGTCTCGCCGTGCTGCACGACAAGCAGGAACGCGAGCGCCTGTCATTTCTCACCGGCATCTCGGGATATCTCGAGTATCCGGCGTACAATTATTCGCACGTGATCGGCGGCGAGTTGCGTATTCCGGCCGAGAAATTCGTCGCGGCCCGCACCGCCGACGGTTGGCGAATTCGTTTCGTGCGGCATCAGGTGGGCCGTATTGATGAGGCGGCGGACGGGCCGGCGATGCGCTGCCCGGCGCACCGGCCGAGCGCCGACCGGGCGGGTTCGACCTACAACGACGTGCTCTGGGACCTGCTGATCGGAATCTATCAGCGATCCGGACGTTTCGAATAGCCGATCGACCCGGACGCTCGCGTCGATCGATGTTGCTACCGTGGAGGCTGCGGCCAACCCCACCCACCCTCCACGGAGCAGCCGTTGACGAAGGCATATATCTCGGCCACCCAGAAGGACCTTCTGGATTGCCGGGAAGTGGTACATGCCGCGCTGCGCCGTCTCGACATAGACGACGTGGCGATGGAGGCGTATGTCGCCGACCGGCGGGCGCCGCTGGAGCGGTGCCTGGCCGATGTGGCGCAGTGCGACATCTACGTGGGGCTGTTCGCCTGGCGGTACGGGTTCCGCCCGCCGGGCCACGACAAGTCGATCACGGAGCTGGAGTACCGCGAGGCGCTGCGGCTGAAGAAGGCGTGCTACATCTTCCTGCTCGCCGAGGACGCACTGTGGCCGACGAACCTGGTGGACCGGGGCGAGGACGCCGACGCGATCACCGCGCTGCGTGAGGAGCTGCGCACCAACCACATCTGCAGCTTCTTCGGGACCGCCGAGGACCTGGGCGCCCAGGTGACCGCGGCGCTGGCGAACTACAAGGGCGCCCAGGAGCAGCGGGCCGCCGCGGACGCCGAGGCCGCCCTGGAGCTGAGCGACGAGGCCCGCAACGCCTATCTCGAGCGGCTGCGCCAGGCCTACGAGGGCGTCGAGCTCGACGTGCTCAGCCCGGAGCCGGCGGTGGACTACCTCAGCGTCGGGCTGCAGTCGGTCTTCGTCGAGCCGTCGGTGCGCGAGGAGGCCGCGCCCGAGGTCCCCCGGGAGTGGTGGCAGGGGATGCGGGCCGAGGACGACCCGGCCCTGCCCGACGACCGGCAGCAGGCGGTGCTGCTGCGCGAGTCCTACGAGATGAAGGCGCGCGAGCGGCTCTTCGGCGTGGTGTCGGACCCGGACCACCGGCTGATCGTGATCCTCGGCGACCCGGGCTCGGGCAAGTCGGCCGTGACCAGGTACCTCGCGCTGAGCCTGGCCGATGCGCTGGCCCGCCCGGACGGGGAGCCGGACCCGCGCCTGGCCGGGCTGCGGGGCCACCTGCCGGTCCTGATCGAGCTCCGCGAGTTCCTGGCGCACATGGGCGACGGGCGCTGCGAGGGCTTCCTGGACTACCTCGACCACCGCGCGAGCATGGACAGCCTCGGGCTGCCGCGCGACGGGCTGAACCAGTACCTGCGCGGCGGCGGCCGGGCACTGTTCCTGTTCGACGGGCTCGACGAGATCCTCGACCCGCACCGGCGGGAGACCGCGGCCGGGCAGATCGCGGCGTTCGCGCTGCAGTTCCCGCAGGCGCGCGTGCTGGTGACGTCGCGGATCGTGGGGTACGCCCGCCGCGCCCTCACCGAGGCGGGCTTCGACCACTTCACCCTCGACGACTTCGACGAGGAGCAGATCGAGCGGTACCTGGCCAGCTGGCACGCGCTCTCCCGGGACGACCGGGCGGCCCAGGCCGACGCGGCGCTGCAGCGCGGGCGCCTCCGCGACGCGATCGACGGCTCGGCCGCGATCCGGGAGCTGGCCGGCAACCCGCTGCTGCTGACCATCCTGGCGGTGATGGCCCGCACCGAGGAGCTGCCCAAGGAGCGCTGGAAGCTCTACGACCACGCGGCCGACGTGCTGATCCTGCACTGGGACGTGAACCGCCAGCTGCGTGAGCGCCACGCCGGGGCCGAGCCGCTGGACGAGAACGCCTGCAAGGCGCTGCTGCAGCGGTTGGCGCTGCGGATGCAGTCGCGTGAGGGCGGCCTGTCGGGCAACTACATCGCCAAGCGTGAGCTGCAGCGGGTCTTCGAGGACTACCTGGTCGAGCGGTACTCCTACACCCGGGGCATGGCCAGCGCGATGGCGAACACGATGATCGACCAGCTGCGGGAGCGCAACTTCATCCTGGGCCGCTACGGGGCGCGGCTGCACGGCTTCGTGCACCGCACGTTCCTGGAGTTCTTCTGCGCCCAGGCGATCGTCGAGCGGTTCGAGCAGGGCGACCCGGACTGGTCGCCGGAGCGGCTGCGGGAGCTGTTCACGGAGCACTGGGCCGACCCGTCGTGGCGCGAGGTGCTCCGGCTGATCGTGGGGCAGCTGCCGGAGCGGCCCGCGGGCGAGCTGATCGAGATGCTGGCGGTCGAGGTGAACCGGCCGTGGCCGGCGGGGGAGTTCACCCAGCCGCCGTGGAACCTGACGCTTGCCGCGCAGTGCCTGGCCGAGGTGGCCGACGTGCGGACCGTGGCCACCGCGGCGGGTACGGTGCTGCGGCAGCTGATCCTGCTCATCGAGCACGGCATCTCGATCGAGGACCGGGCCACCGCGGAACTCGTCGCGGCGGAGATCCTGCCCACCGCCCGGGTGCTGGGTGAGCGCTGGCCGGGGCGCGAAGCGTTCATCTTCTGGTACCGCCGCCGGGGTCTCATGGTCAGCTGGGTCACCGGCTCGGCGTTCGCCACGCGGATCGCGGCCCTGCTGGCCACCCCGCAGGAGGGCATCGAGGACCTGCTGGACGAGCGACTCGGGGGCACCCGCGACCGGCGCGCCCGGCATGCGCTGATCGCCGGCCTGGCCGAGGTCGCGGCGCTGCCCGGGCTGGCCGAGCAGCCGGCCGGGGCCAGCCGCCGGGCCCGCTGCGCGGCGCTGCTGACCGCGCGGGCCCAGTCCGACCAGGACGGCAAGGTGCGCCTCGCGGCCGTGCAGGCCCTCGTCGCCGGCTTCGCCGACGACCCGCAGACCACTCAGCTGCTCGTCGAGCACGCCTCCGACGACCCGTCCCCGGACCTGCGCCTCATGGCGGTGCAGACCCTCGGCGCCCGGCCCGAGCTCGGCGACGCGATCCGCGAGCTGCTGGCCGACCGGGCCGCCGAGGACCCGAACGAGCCGGTGCGCCGGGCCGCAGTGCGGGCGCTCGGCGGGCACGTCGCCGGGCGGCCGGACATCGCGCCGCTGCTCGTGGACCGCATCCGCGCCGACCCCGACGCCGGCGTGGTCGAGGCGGCCACGCACGCGCTGCTCGACGAGGGCGGCGCCGGCGTGGAGGAGCTGCGGGCCCTGCTGCTCGCGCGCGTGGGGGCCGAGACCACCGACCCGGTGCGCCGGTGCGTGCTGCGGCTGCTGGCCGAGTGGTGCCCGGATGACGACGTGCGGGCGCTGCTGGCCGACGCCCTGCGGCACAAGGACTCCGACCCCGGCTGCCGGGCGGTGGCCCTGGACGGCCTGGTCCGGCTGGACAAGACCGGGCCCGGGCTGTGGGAGCTGCTGCTGGACAGCGCCGTGCACGACACCGACGCCGGGCTGCGGCTCAGCGCGCTGCGGACGCTTACCGAGCGGTACCAGCCCGACCGTGACCTGCTCGGGCGGGCGGCGGCCGTGGACGGCGACGCCGGCGTGCGGACGTTCGCGCTGGAGCGCATCGCCGAGCACTGGCGCGACGACGACACCGCCGACCTGCTCGTGCGCCGCGCCCGTGAGGACGGCTCGGCCGGGACGCGCCTGGCCGCGACGCGGCTGCTGGCCGAGCACTTCGCGGGCGACCCGCGCAGCCGCGACCTGATCATCCGGCAGGCCGCCGAGGAGGTCGACGCCGTCGTGCGGCTGGCCGCCGTGCGGGCCCTGATCCGGCTCGGCGCCTCGCCCGAGGTCCACGACCGCCTGCTCGAGCGCGTTCGCGCCGACGACGAGCCGCAGATCGTGCGGGAGAGCGCCGAGGCACTCACCTCCTGGTCCCGTCACCGCGACCGGGTCTTCCGCCACCTGGTGCACCGGGTCCGCACCGACGACTACGCGCGGGTCCGGCTGGCCGCGCTGGGGACGCTGATCGGCCGCTTCCCGCCGCCCCGGCTCCTGGAGCTGCTGCGCGACCGGGTCGGGCGGGACCCCGACCCGCAGGTGTTCCGCATCGCCGCCGAGAGTCTCGGCCCGCTCGCCGGCGAGGGGGAGATGCGCACCGCGCTGCTGGCCCGGGCCGCGGACCCCGACCCGGCCATCCGCCGCCAGGCGTGCCAGGTGCTGGGCGACGGGTTCGGCG